>DATELS010000151.1:0-10321 GCA_035276365.1 Thermoanaerobaculia bacterium | reverse complement strand
CCGGCGCACTCGCAATCGGCGCGAGCGCCGGCGTCTGCTTCGGCACCGTCGTCGCGTTCGGGTAATACCCGGGCAATACGAGCCGTCGCGTGCGCGCGGCGAAGCCGTTCGCCACGATCGCAAACACGAGTGCTGCACCGATGAGGATCACGCTTTGCGCGAATGGGTTTCTGACGTTCATCGCCGAGCTTTGGACGCGTGAACGCGCCGCGGGTTTCGATCCTAACGTTTTCAGAACCTCCGCGCACGTGCCGCGTCACACGAGCCATGAAACGCACGATTCTTTTCGCCGCTCTCGTCATGCTGTCGTGCAGTTCGTTGTTCGCGGAAGACACGCGCTGGCGCGTGAGCGTCCTGGCCGCGGAGATCTCGGAGGACTCGCGTGCCGGCACGGGTGTCGGCATCGCGTACGCGCCGGTGCCGCAGTGGGACGTCGAGCTCACCGTCGCGTCGCGTTCGCTTCTCTCGCCGTACACGCGGCTCTTCTACATCCCTGCGACGGAGAACGTGCCGGGCTCGTTCATCCCCGCGACGGAGTATCGCCGCTACACCGTGAGGCCGATCGACGTCGCGCTCACGCGACACTTTCTCGCCGATCAGGTGATCTCGCCGTATCTGCGCGCAGGCGTGCGTTACGTGCAGGCGCCGCGCGATCCGTCCGGCACGACGATTCTCGTCCCGGTCATTCAACCGAGTCCGATCCCGGTGTTTCAGCTTCGCGAAGGCTTCGGCTTGCACGATCGCACGAGCACGCAGGCCGGCGCGGGCGTGCGCGTGCGACTCACGCCGCGCACCGCGCTGCGCGCGGAAGTCACGCGCCTACTGCGCTCCGAGCGCGCGGATTTCGATCCGCTCACGCGCTACGCGGCGGGCGTGAGCTGGGCGTTTTAGTCCACGCGCCGCAGCACCATCACCGAGTGCCCCTCGACGCCGACCTTGTCGCCGGCGTTGAGGGTCTTGTGATCGCGTAGATCCGGCACCGGATCGTTCGTGTCGATGACCTTCATCCAGCGATCGCCCCACGGACACGTCGGCAGCGTGAACTCGATGCGGTTCACGTCCGCATTGAAGAGGAGATAGAAACTGTCGTCCGTCACCGGCTCGCCGCGATCGTCCGGCGTCGGGATCGCCTTGCCGTTCAGGAACACGCCGACTGTGCGCGCGAACGACGCCTGCCAGTCCGCGTCCGTCATCTCGTTGCCGGCGGGCGTGAACCAGCCGATGTCGCTCACGCCGCGCACGGCGCGTCCGAGGAACCAGCGGCGGCGTTGAAAGACCGGATGGTTCTTGCGGAACTGAATCACGCGCATCACGAACGCGCGCAGCCCGTTGTCCATGTGCTCCCAGTCGAACCACGAAATCTCATTGTCCTGACAGTAGCCGTTGTTGTTGCCGCCCTGCGTGCGCCCGAACTCGTCGCCGCCGACCAGCATCGGCACACCCTGCGAGAGAAACAGCGTCGTCAGGAAATTGCGTTGCTGCCGCGCGCGCAGCGCGTTGATCTGCGGATCGTCGGTTGGACCTTCCGCTCCGCAGTTCCACGAACGGTTGTCATCCGCGCCGTCGTGGTTGTCTTCCTTGTTCGCCTCGTTGTGCTTGCCGTCGTACGACACGAGATCGCGCAGCGTGAAGCCGTCGTGCGCGGTGATGAAGTTGATGCTCGCGTACGGACGGCGTCCCGTCATCGCGTAGAGATCGCTGCTGCCGGTCAGTCGCGTCGCGAAGTCGTCGAGCGTCTGCTCCGTGCCGCGCCAGTAGTCGCGGATGTTGTCGCGATACTTGCCGTTCCACTCGGACCACAGCGACGGAAAGTTGCCGACCTGATAGCCGCCCTCGCCGACGTCCCACGGCTCCGCGATCAGCTTGACCTGCGAGATGAACGGGTCCTGCTGAATGATGTCGAAGAACGCGGAGAGGCGATCGACGTCGTGCAGCTCGCGCGCGAGCGTGGCAGCGAGGTCGAAGCGGAAGCCGTCGACGTGCATCTCGAGGTGCCAGTAGCGCAGCGAGTCCATGATGAGCTGCAGCACGTGCGGATGCCGCATGTTCAGGCTGTTGCCCGTGCCGGTGTAGTCCATGTAGTACCGCTCCTGTCCGGGGACGGTGCGGTAGTACGCGCTGTTGTCGATGCCTTTCATCGACAGCATGGGTCCGAGGTGGTTGCCTTCGCTGGTGTGGTTGTAGACGACGTCGAGGATGACCTCGATGTTCGCCTGATGCATCGCCTTGACCATCTGCTTGAACTCGGTGACCTGCTGCCCGAGCTGTCCGCTCGCCGCGTACTCATTGTGCGGCGAGAGGAAGCAGATGGAGTCGTAGCCCCAGTAGTTGCGCAGTCCTTTGTCGAGGAGATGCTTGGCGTGGATGAATTGATGGACCGGGAGGATCTCGATCGCGGTGACGCCGAGCTGCGTCAGGTATTTGATCGCCGCGGGATGCGCGAGTCCGGCGTATGTGCCGCGCAGGTTTTCCGGGATTCCCGGATGACGCATCGTGAAGCCTTTGACGTGCGCCTCGTAGATGATCGTGTCGTGCCACGCGGTGCGCGGCGAGCGGTCGTTCTGCCAGTCGAAGAAGGGATTGGTGATGACGGACTTCGGCATGAACGGCGCGCTGTCCGCGGTGTTGATGGATCCCTCGGGATCTTTGAAGAGGTACGGGAACACGGCTTCGTCCCACTGCACCTGTCCCTCGACGGCTTTGCTGTACGGGTCGAGGAGGAGCTTCGCGGGATTGCAACGATGTCCGTTGTCGGGCTCCCACGGTCCATGCACGCGAAAGCCGTAGCGCTGCCCGGGCGTGACGTTGGGCAGATAGCCGTGCCAGATGAATGCGGTGGTTTCGGGCAGGTCGACGCGCGACTCGCTGCCGTTCGCATCGAAGAGACAGAGCTCGACGCGCGTCGCGACTTCGGAGAAGACGGAGAAGTTAGTGCCGACGCCATCCCAGGTCGCCCCGAGGGGATAAGGTTTTCCAGGCCAGATGCGCACTCGGCCGTAGGGGGCAATCCGAGTGCCAGCCGGTGCGCGCGTCATGGCACGCGCCTCGCTCTTCCGAGCGTCCAGCGATGCACGACCGACGAACCCGCGACAAGCGCTGCACCTACGTGGTGGTGATCGATCAGGCGAACCGCACGACCGCGCAGCTCCGCGACCTTTCCCAATACCTCTCCACCCTCGGCGTCGCCGGCTGTGACGTCGTGATTCTCGACAACGCGCCGCATCTGCAGTTCGAGCTGAGCGCGCGCATTCTGCGCTGGGTCGGACGCCACATCGCCGTGCGCGGCGAAGAGGTCGTGCGCGCGGCGGCGACGTTCGCCGCGTGCGAGAAAGTGATCGTCGCCGCGGAGGATGTGCGCTACACACCCGAGGCGATCGGACAGATTTGCGATCTGCTGGAGGTGCACGAAGTCGTCGAGCCGCAGGATTACCTCGAGCCGCTGCCGTGGTGGGGCGGGATCGAGGCGGGACGCATCCTCGTGCATCGTGCAATCGACGGACAACCCGATCACGGCGCGACGTTCGGCTTCCGCCGCGCGGCCATCCGCACCGTGTTGCGCGGCGCGCACGCGCCCGATCCGCAGGACGATCCCGTGCGCCAGCTTGCCGGCGCGGGCGCGGAGGTGTTTCCGGCAGGCAGCGTGTTCGTGCGACGCCAGCCCGGCGCATTCGATGATTGGCTCGATCGCCAGCCGCGCATCGCCAGCCGCGATTTCGTGCTCCCCGTCAAGACGGCGTTCTTCTTCGCCCTCCTTCCTCTTCTCCTTCTCCTCGGCGTCCTCGGCGGCCTGCAGATCGCGACCGGCTACGCGGGCCTCATCGCATTCGCGACGATCGCGCTCGCGATGCGCGGCCGCGTCGGCGCAACGACGTTCTTCCCGCTGCACGCCTGCTTCTTCGCGCCGTTGTGGGTGTTCGAGCGCTCACTGAGCGTGTACTGGGCGCTGTTCCGCAAACTGCGCGGGACGGACACCGTGGTCGCGAACGAGCACGTGCCGACGCCGGGATTCACGTCAACGAGCGCGCGTCACGGATAAAGCGGCGCCGCAATCGTCTGTGCGCGCGTTCACGAACATGGATTTCGTCGGCGCCCTGACAGCGATCGCTGCCTACGCGCGTTGAAGTCACATAGACAGGTAAAAGTCCCATTACAGCGTCACTGATCCGTTCCTTATTGACGGCATTGCATTGTGTCTCTACACTCCGCCGCGATTTCGCTGAAAAGGAGTGAAGACAGTATGTCGCGTATTGGTTCCATTGTCGCGTTTCTGTTCATTATTCTCATTACGCCATCCTTGTACGCTGGCGGTGAGATTTACGGCGGCCCCGATAAGCAGGAGGAATATGACGCCTGTCAGGGCACGCTGGATCCGGAAGTCTGCATGTGGAGTCCAATGGGATCCATGGGCGGCGGGATGGTCATTACGGCCTGCCGGGCCGAAAACAACGCCAACTGTAAGAAGTGCTCGCCGTTTTATACGTGGAATGGCACGCTGATCGGCGAAGAGTGTGCGCAGACGCGCGAAAATGCGAGTTGCACCTGCACCACGGGCGGCACTCGCGGCGGATGCAGCACTCAGGGCAGTTGCACGTACGCGGGGTGGTGGTGAGCCGTTTGCGCGCGTACTGTGCGGTCGTCGTCGCATTGACCTGCTGGTGCAATGCCGCTGCGGCGGCGACCGTGTCGGTTCGCGTGCATGAGGGAACTACAGTTCCGGTGACCGCGACGCTTCGCGCAGTGCGTCTGGATGGCGAATCGAAAGCAGTCGTCGTGACAGCGCGCATTCCGGGCGAGACCTCCATGGAGCTCGGCGAGGGCCGGTGGGAGGTCTCGCTGGAGGCAGCGGGTTGGTGGGCCGCGAAAAAGCTCACCGGTGGTGAGGCGGTGACGATCGACGCGTGGCCGGCGGGATCGGTGCACGCTCGTATTCGCGCGCGCCGCGCTCCCGCGTCGCCGGTGCGAATGCAATTCACGCCGCCGATCGAGTCGGACTCCGCCGCTCCTTCGGGAGTGGCGGAGTGCGTGGTCGTCAAGGACGAATGCACATGCGAGCTCCCTGTGGGAACGCATGACCTGAAAATCGGCGCGCGGGGATGGGCACCCGTTTTTCAGTGGAATGTCGTCGTCGTCCGCGGCAAAATGACGCAGCTCGCTCCCATCGAGTTTCGCGAAGGCGCTTCGGTCCTCGGCCGCATCGCATTGTCGCGCGATGTGCGCATTCCCATGAAGCGATTGCGCGTCGGACTGATGCCTGTCGGCGGCGCGATGAAAAGCGCTCTTTATGCGACCGTGGACGAGCGAGGGCGGTTCTCCTTCGTTGGCGTACCGCGCGGCGATTACACATTGCAGGCTGCTGCGCCGTCACTATCGTCGGAAATTCGCACAGTGCGCGCGATTGAAGGTCTGGTCGCGGAACTGGATCGGCCGCTCATCGTTGGACCGCCGCACAAGATCACAGTAACGATCGATCCGGACGTGACTCCCGAGAACGTCCCCTGGCGCGTCCGCTTGCTGAGCGCTCGATCCGGAGACTCGGGTCGCGACGCAAGGCGGCAGCTCGACCAGGTCACGGAGTCGTCCGCGGATGCAGACGGGACGTGGCTCGCCGATCGGCTACACGATGGCCATTATGTCGTGCAAATTACGTCTGCGAACGGTGACTCATGGCATGAGGCAGAGATTACGATTGATGGCGACGACGTGCGCGAGCTCGTTTCCATTCCGCTCACTCACGTCACCGGCACTGTGCACCTCGGCGACCGTCCACTTGCGGCGAAGCTCACCTTCGGCGGTGAATACGGCGCGATCCGGCGCCAATTGACGGCGGACGAGAATGGAGAATTTGCCGGCGAATTTCCGCAATCGCAATCGGATGAATGGACTGTGCACATCGCGTCGGACGCGCCGCCCGTCGATCACCATGTTCGCGTCACAGGAGTGCGTAAAGAAGACGGGTCATTGCAATTCGACATCACCATTCCGCGAACGCTGTTGACTGGTTCTGTCGTGCAGGAGAACGGAACGCCCGAGCGTTATCCCATTGTGCACGTCACAAACGCCGATTCTTCGGTTCGCGAGCATATTTCGGGGCGCGCCGATGGCACCTTCGACGTCATTGGACTGGCGCCCGGCACGTATCGCGTGTTCGCCGAGGGATTTCTGAGTGAGAGCGAGCGGGCGGAAGTGGTCGTTGGCGAAGAGGACACGCCGTCCATCCGGCTCGTGATGAAGAATTCACTGCAGATTCCGGGACGCGTCGTCGTTGGCGGTGCACCGGTGATCGGCGCCTCGGTCGACGCGATCGCGCGGCCGTTTCAAGGCGCGCACGATCATCGTCAAACGAACGAAAGCGGCGCATTCCTTCTCGTCTTCCCGCGCGGCACGGAGGCGATCGACATCGTCGTCAAAGCGCCCGGACTGCCGCTGACGCTGCGTCGCGCGGAATTGAAGACTCTGCGACGCGTCGACGTCGCGATCGATCCGCGCGGCGGCGCACTGACGCTCGACGTTCCGCGCACCACGCAAGCGGTCTCGATCAGCCATCAGGGCGCGACGACGAGCTTCGGCATCGCGGTCGTGACTCATCTCGATTCCGACGCGGTCGTGAGCGACGCTGGCGAAGAGCGGGTGTGGATCACCTTTCCGCGTGTCGAGCCAGGCGATTACACGTTGTGTGTCGAGGAGCAGTGCGTGTCCGGCTTCGTCGTGCCCGCGGGATCGGCAACGCTCACGATCCGCTGACGTCCACCGTCACGCGCGTCGGCGTCGAGCCCACCTGGCTGAACCACGCCACGTGCGCGGCGACGCAATCGAATTCGAGCACGTGTTTGCCCGGCGCGAGCGGCGGGAGTTGAAACGTGACGCTCACTTCTTCTCCGGGCGCGACGGGCGACGTCAGCGCGTGGCGCGCGTATTCGAGGTCGGCGAGTGTGCCGTCCGCGGCGTAGCGGTGTACGCCGAGCCACACCGCGCCGAACTCGTCGCTCGACGGGAGCCATGTAGCGCGGCCGCGGTTGCGCAGCGTTACGTGTGCGACCAAAGATGCATCGACGCTCGCCTCGATCTCGCAGCGCAAGCCTTCCGGCCGGCGGCTGTCCAACTCCTCCAAGCCCGCCTTTGTCAGATAGAACGCGCGCACATCGTGGAGGAACGCGCGCGTCCACTCCGCCCAGCGCGCGTACGTTTCGCCGGACGCGAGGAGGTCGTCGTAGTCGGGGAGGGAGACGTGGAACGGCGGCACGTTGAACGCGGCGAGCTTCAGATCGACGAAGCCGAGGCGCTTGGCCGACTCCCAGATCGCGTGGATGTCCACGTCGTTTTCCACCACGCCGTACGTGCGCATCTCGTACTGCGACTGTGGCGTCTTCGAATGCTTCGGCCCCGGCTCCGCGAACGCGGCGATGCCGCGCGGCTTGAGCACGCGTCCGAACTCGCGCAGGACGTCGTCCGGATTCGGCGCGTGATGGAACGCGTCGAAGCAGAGGATGCGATCGACGCTCGCGTCGGGGAGATCGATGCGTCGGCCGTTGAAGACGAGGAACTGCGGCGCGGGACGCTCGCCGATCACCGGCTGCTTCGCGTACAACTCGCGCGCGATGTCGAGCGCGGTCGGCGCGACGTCGAGCAGGATCATGCGGCAGCCGAGCTGCGTCAGGAATCGCGACAGCCAGCCCGTGCCTGCGCCGAATTCGAGCACCGTCATTCCGGGCGCGAGCGCGAGTCCCTGCAAAATGGTGCCGAGGCTGATGAGGAGCTGGGGAGCGTCCTCGACGCGCGCGAAGGGCTTGGCGAGGTGATGCTCCCAGTTGTCGAGCGACGAAAAGTACTTTTCCGCGATCGCGTTCAGGTCTTCGATCGACGTCGACGCGATCATGTGTTTGACGTCGATGAATGCGTGTTGCGGAGAGTCGGACGCGCCGACGGCCGGGGCGGCCGTCGCTACACTCGTTCCCGGATGATGGCGGCGCAGCGCGTGAATGAGCACGCCGTCCAAGTCGCCGTGGCGCGTGAAGACGAGTTGCGGCTCGTCGAAGCCGTGCTCCTGCAGCACGGCCAAGACGTCATTGAATTCGTACGTGTTGCTCTCGATGAGCGGCGTCGACGCCGGCTTGCCGCGCGCGACGTTCACCAGCGCGTTCGCACCGGGCAGTCGCTTGCGCGTTCCGCGCGCGACGCGCACCAGCGGTGACACCCGCGCACGATAGGGGAGGTGGAACACGCCCACGCCGCCTTCGCGCACGCGCTTCGCGAGCTGTCGCAGCAACTCCATGCCGTCGCCGCGGCGCATGCGCTGCAGGACGAGGAAGCAGTTCACGAGATCGAACGTGCGCGCGTCGGACGCGAATGCGTCCGCGGTCATCAACTCGACATTGCGCACGCCGCTACGCGCAACGTGTCCGCGCGCGGTCTCGAGCATCGACGGCGCGACATCGACGCCGACGACTTTCTCCGCGCGCCGCGCGAACGGAATGACGAGCCTTCCGACGCCGCATCCGTACTCGAGCACCGTCAGCGGCGCGAAGTGCGGCGCGACGCTCGCGAGAATGCGCCCGTACAGATCCGCCACATACGCTTCCCCGCTCTCGAAAAACTCCGCCTCGGCATTCGCGTCGAAATGCTCGCGCAGAAACCGGGGATGGGTGAGGACGGCGAAGTACGGCTCGCGCGCCGCGAACGCATCCCAGCGATCGCGCCGCATTGGCGCCATCAGTGGGCGAACGCCTCGAGCGCCTCCCGCTCGCTTTCGTACACCGCGAACATCGGGAGGAGGTTGGTCAGGCGCAGCGTCCTCGCCACGCGGTCCTGCGGCTTGAGCAGGCGCAGCGATGCGTCGTTGCGCTGCGCCTCGCGGAACGCCTGCACGAGCTCGCCGAGGCCGTTGCTGTCGATGTAATCCATGTCGGAGAGATTGAGGAGGATCTTCTTCGCCCCCTCTTCGAGAATCTCGCCGATTACCTTCGGGAGAATCGTGTCGCTCACGCCGGCCGCGAGGCGCCCGTTGAAGTCGACGATCGTCACGTCGCCCGATTTGCGAACGGAAATGTCCATGCGGGCGGGATCATAGTCTTCAAGTCGCAAAGTCTCAAAGTCTCAGAGAGGACCGGTCTCTTTGAGACTTTGAGACTCGAAGACTTTGAGACTTCATCCTTTCTTCACATTCAACAAATACGATGCCCGCGTGTCCCGCCGCCGCATCCTCCTCGTCGAGGACGATCCGAAGACGCGATCGACCGTCGCGTTGTATCTCGAGCGCGAGGGATACGACGTCGTCACGGCGGACGATGGCGTGCGTGCGCTCGAACTCGCGCGCGAGCGCGAGCCGCATCTCGTCGTGCTCGACCTCATGTTGCCGCGGCTCGATGGCATGACCGTGTGCCGCGCGCTGCGCGCGTCGAGCGAGACGGCGATCATCATGGTCACCGCGCGCTCGACCGAGGACGACAAGCTCGCCGGACTCGACCTCGGCGCGGACGACTACGTCACCAAGCCGTTCAGTCCGCGCGAGCTCATGGCGCGCATTCGCGCCGTGCTGCGGCGCGCGAGCGAAGATGACGTCGTCGACGCGGGTGCGATTCGCGTCGATCGCGTGCATCGCGAGGTGCAAGTCGATGGCGCGTCCGTTGCGCTCACGCCGACCGAGTACCGGCTGCTCGACGCGTTCGTGCGCGCGCCGGGACGCACGTTCACGCGGCAGGAGCTCGTCGAGCGCGCGTTCGGCGACGAGTTCGACGGACTCGATCGCACGGTCGACGTCCACGTCATGAATCTGCGGCGCAAGCTCGGCGAGGCGGGGAAGGCGATCGCGACGGTCTTCGGCGTCGGATACAAACTCACGAAATGATCCGTTCTCTTCGCTGGCGGCTCGTGCTCGCGATGGCGCTCATCCTCTCCGCCGTCATCGCGGGCGTGGGCGTGTTCTCGAGCGTGACCGTGAAGCGCGAGTTCGATCGCTATCTCGTCGCGCAGCGCCGCGACGAGGCGCTGGCCGCGGAGAAGATCGTGCGCGACGCTCCGACGTTGACCGAGGGATTGCGGAGCGTGCACGAGCGCTTCGGGTTGCGGTCGCTCGCGTTCGATGCGCGACAGCGCGTCATCGGGGTGTACCCGCAAGCCATGCGCGCGTATCGCGTGACGCTGCGGCCGCACGGCGGCATTGAGTTGCGCAACGGCTTCGAGGTCATTCTGCTCAAGGGCGCGGCGCGCGAGATCGACGGCAAGGGCACGGTCTACTTTCTGCCGCCGGTCGGACCCAAGCCCGGCGCGCGCGACGCGTTCCGCGTCTCCGTCGATCGCGGTTTGCTCGCGGGACTCGCGGCCGCGG
>DATELS010000150.1:0-12735 GCA_035276365.1 Thermoanaerobaculia bacterium | reverse complement strand
GATGTCGAACGTCTGGTACGTCGGCGTCTATCGCGCGCCGCGCGAGGCGTTCGCGAACGCGCGCGACGCGCGCGACGTGCAACCGGTGCAGTTCATCGAGCGCGCGCATCACCCGCGCTACTTCTTCGCCAACCGCATGATCGCCATCCGCGACCGCCGCGACTTCGTCGAAGTCCTCGCGCGCATCCGCGATCCGCGCGGACTCGCCTGCGTTTACGACAACGCGTTCGCTCCCGCGCGCGGGGTCGTGCGCCAGTGGCGCGAGTGGTCGAACGGCGCGCACATCGACGTCGAGGCCGCGGGCCGCGCGTTCCTCGTCATGAGCGTGACGCCGCACAAGTACTGGCGCATTTCGATCGACGGCAACGAGGCGAACGCCGTCGTCACGAACGTCGGCTACCAGGGCGTGGAAGTCCCGGCCGGACGTCACGTCGTGACGATGGAGTATCGCAATCCGCTCATCCCGGCCGGCGCCGCGGTCTCCGTCGCGACGCTCCTCGCGCTCGTGCTTTTCGTCCGGCGCATTACAATCGTGCCCCTGTGACGGAAGTCCGGCGGCGCGACGCTCTCGCCTTCTCGCTCCTCGCGCTCTTCCCCTTCGCTCTGTTTTCCGACGTCCTCCTCGGCCGCACGTGTCTCTACCTGCGCGACCTCGCGAACTTCTACCACCCCGCGAAGAAGCTCCTGCGCGAGATCGTGCTGCGCGGCGAGTTCCCGTACTGGAATCCATTCTTCAGCGCCGGCCAGCCGCTGGCCGCGAATCCGGAGCACGAGGTTTTCTATCCGCTGACGTGGCTCATCCTCCTGCCGAATTACGAGCTCGCGTTTCATCTCCTCATCGTCGTGCATGTCTCGATCGCGCTCTGCGCGATGTACGCACTGCTGCGTTCGATGGACGTCGGCCGCCCCGCCGCGATCCTCGGCGCCCTCTCCTTCGGCCTCGGCGGACTGACGCTGTCGATGTTGAACCTCCTGCCGATTCTCTTCAGCGCCGCGTGGATGCCGTTGACGTGTCGCTTCACACGCCGCTACCTGCGCGACAACACGCGCCGCGACTTCGCTCTCGCCTCGTTCTTCCTCGGCATCCAACTCCTGATCGGCGAGCCCGCCACCGCGCTGCAGACCGGCGTCCTCCTCGGCGCGTACGCGCTGTGGAAGAAGCGCGCGCGCGGCGTGGGCGCGGTGGCGTTGCTCTCGATCGCCGCGCTGCTCGTCGCCGCGGTGCAAGTGCTGCCGACGCTCGATCACTTCCGCGACTCCGTGCGCGTGCACAAGCTCGACATCCGCCGCACCGGCTCGTGGAGCATGCCCTTCGCCCGCCTCGCCGAGCTCGCGAACCCCGACTTCCTCGGCGATCCCGTCGCCGATCGTCCCGACGCCTGGCGCGGCGGCGAGCTCTATCCCGACCGCTTCCTCCCGTTCTATTTCAGCGTGTATATCGGTCTCGCGATCACCGCCGCGGCGCTCGCGGGCATCATCACGCGCAAGCGCGGATGGGTCTTCGCGCTGACGATGCTCGCCGTCTCGATCCTCCTCGCCCTCGGCCAGCACACGCCGCTGCATCGTCTTCTGTATGACCTCGGCGTCGCCGGCTACTTCCGCTATCCCGAGAAGTTCCTGCTCATCGGCGCCTTCACCGCGATCGTCTTCGGCGCGCGCATGCTCGATGCGATCCTCGCGGGCGACACGCGCCTGCGCGTGACGATGCTCGCGATCGTCGTGCTAGCGATCTTCGCGGGCAGCGCGAACTGGCCGCGCGTCGCCGCGCTCGCGCTGCTGCTCGCGTTTCTGCCGAACCTCCGCCGCCCGCTCGCGATCGCGCTGCTCGTCGCATTCGCGTTCATCGATCTCGCGCCGCTCCTCCTCCGCCTCGCGCCGCGCATGCCCGCCGCGTACTACGCCGAGGAGCCGGAGATCGTGAAGCGCTTTCCGAAGGAGCGCGACGACTTTCGCATCTTCCAGTTCGGAACGTGGGAGGCGCGCAATCCCGACGCCGTCCATTACTTCGAGCCGCGTCCCGGACGCTACTGGGTTTTTCGCAACGCGCTCGCGCCGATGCAGCCCGCCGCGTACCGGCTGTGCATGGTCCTGCAAACCGACTACGACGCCACGTCGCTCCTTCCCACCGACGACTTCGCGCGCGCGGTGTGGGCGCTGTCGAAGAAGCAGTCGCGCGGCTGGGTCGACACCGTCGCCGCGATGTCGAACATCCGCTACGCCGTCGTCTTCGCGCCGTTCGCCCGCGCGTACGCGAACGCGCATGGCGACATGAGCAGGATTCAACCCGCGCGTGTGATCGAGGGACAGCCGTACCCGCGCTACTACTTCGCCACGCAGATGGTCCCGATCACGGGACGTAACGACTTCGTCGACAAGCTGGCGAGCGGGCGCTATTCGAAGCAGGCCGCGTTCGTCGCGACGAGTGCGTTCGCGCCCGCTGCCGGCGTCGTGCGCGCGTGGCGCGAGTCTGCGAATCGCGCGCGGATCGACGTCGTGGCCGAGGGGCGGGCGTTTCTCGTGATGAGCGTGACGCCGCACAAGTACTGGCGCGTCACGATCGACGGCGCGCCCGCGAACGCCATCATCACCAACCTCGGGTACCAGGGCGTGGAAGTGCCGCGAGGCGCGCACGTCGTCGAGATGCGCTATCGCAACCCGCTCATCGCCATCGGCGGCGCGATCAGCATCGCCGCACTCCTCGCGTTAGCGGGATTCACCCTTCTCCCAAGACGCGATCGCGCCTGACACCACCACGAACACCGGATGCGCGTCCGGCGCGCGCTCGCGCGCGAGCTCCCGCAGACGCGCCGGATCGCGCATGCGCAGCTTCGCCTTCAGGTGACGCCACTCGAAGCGAAGCTGCGCGTCCGTGACCTCGATCGGCGCGCAGTCCATCTCCTCCGGCAGCTTCGCGCGATCGAACTTGTAGCCGCGACGCTCCGCCTCCTCCGCCACGCGATGCAGGTACGCCGCGATCGACGCGCACGGATCCTCCTGCTCGCGAAAGCGCGTGAGCTGCGGATGCCGCGTGTAGCCGCGCGTCTTTCCCGCGAGCACCGCCTGCGCGAGCAAACCTTCGCGCCACAGCGCGACGAGGCCGGCGGCGTCGAGGTAGCGAGGATGGAGCGACCAGAGCCGCACGGCGATCAGCTTACAATGCGCGCCCTGTGACTGACGCACGGCGCCACGACGCGCTCGCATTGGGGATCCTCGCGCTGCTGGCCACGCTCCTCTTCATCGACGTCCTCGCCGGCACCTCCAACTTCTACATGCGCGATCTCACGCGCTACTACTACCCGACCAAACAGGTCCTGCGCGAGATCGTGCAGCACGGCGAGTTCCCGTACTGGAACCGCCACTTCGCCGCGGGGCAGCCCATCGCCGCGAATCCCGAGCACGAGGTCTTCTATCCGCTGACCTGGCTCATCCTCCTGCCCAACTACTTCCTTGGCTATCGCCTGCACATCCTCGTGCACGTCTACATCGGACTCTTCGCGATGTACGCGCTGCTGCGCTCGATGCGCTGCTCGCCCGCGGCCTCCTTCTTCGGCGCGTTCGCGTTCGGACTCGGCGGCATCTATCTCTCCTACATCAACCTCCTGCCGATCCTCTTCTGCGCCGCGTGGCTTCCGCTGACGTGCATGTACGTCCGCAAGTTCCTGCTCGAGCCGCGCCTGCGTTTCTTCGCGCTCGCCTCGATCTTTCTCGGACTGCAGTTCCTCGTCGGCGAGCCGACCACCGTCATGCAGACCGGCTTTCTCATCGGCATGTACGCGCTCTATCGCGGCTGGTACGCCGCGCGCGACGCCGGCCTCTCCGCGAAATACGCGATTCCCGAGATGCTCTCGCGCGTCGCGTTCATCGCGCTCATCTCCATCGCCGCGATCGCCGTCGGCGCCGCGCAGATGATTCCCGGCATCGATCACGTCGGCGATTCCGCGCGCTCGCGTCCGTTCGACTTCTCGCTCGTCAGCGCGTGGAGCTTTCCGTGGGCGAAGCTCGGCGAAGTCTTCTATCCGAACTTTCTCGGACACATCGCCGTGAACCGCGTGATGGTTTACTGGGCGGGCGGCCTGTATCCCGGAATGGGCTCGCCTTTTCTCTTCAACATCTACTCCGGTCTCCTCGTCACGTCGCTGTCGATGGCCGCCTTCTTCGTGAAGCCGCGCGGCGGCCGCTTCGTCCTCCTCCTCGGACTCTTTTCGCTCCTCATCGCCCTCGGCGGACACACGCCGCTGCTGAAGTTCCTCTACGACGCGCACATCGCGACCGCGATCCGCTATCCCGAGAAATTCATCCTCGTCGCGATCTTCGCGATGATCGTCCTGTCCTCGAAACTCTTCGACCGCCTGCTCGACGGCGACGAGCCTTTACGTGACGCGCTCCTCGGCGTCGTCGCGGCGACGCTCATCGTCGCGGGCATGCTCGCCATCGCCGGCTTCACCCCGTGGTACGGGCGCGGCTTTCAGAAAGTGTGGGGTCTCAGCGGCCTGCTCGGCAAGAAGCTGACCGAGGTGTCGCATGAGGGGTGGATGATCGCGACGGTTCGGGGCGGTGTGCTCTTCGCCATCCTCTGGTTCCTGCCGCGCATGAAGCGCCAGGTCGCCGTCGCGCTCCTCGGCGCGTTCATGATCGCGGACGTCCTTCCCGTCGTGCACGAGCTCAACCCGCGCATGCCCGCGCGCTTCTTCACCGAGTCGCCGCGCGCGTCGCGGCAGTTTCCGGCGAACCGCGAGCCCTTCCGCATCTTTCACGAGGCCGACTGGTACGGGCAGGAAGAGATCGCGCGCAAATACTTCTCGACGGGCGACGCCGTCTACTGGATCGTGCGCAACGGACTCTTTCCGATGACGCCCGCCGGCGAGCGCTTGAACATGGTCATCGATCGCGACTACGACAAGACCGCGCTCCTGCCGACCATCGACTTCACCGAGTCCGTGTGGGACATCAAGCGCTCCGGCCGCACCGACTGGTGGCAGCCGGTGATGGCGATGTCGAACGCGTGGTATCGCGGCAATTACAAACCGTTCGAGCCCGAGAAGAAGCGCGTGAAGGGTCAGATGAAGAACGCGGAGCCGATGCGCTTCGTCGAGACCGAGCATTACCCGCGCTACTACTTCGCCGATCAAGTCGTCACGATCCGCGACCGCAAAGACTTTGCGAAGAAGCTCTCGGACGGCAGCTACAGCAAGCGCGTCGCGTTCGTCGCGATGCCGTCGTTCGTGCCGGCGTCCGGAGTCGTGCGCGGCGCGCGCGAGACGGCGAACACCGCCACGATCGACGTTGACAGCGCGGGACGCGGCTTCCTCGTCATCAGCGTCACGCCGCACAAATATTGGCGCGTGACGATCGACGGCAACGAGACGCGCGCGATCGTCACGAACATCGGCTACCAGGGTGTGCTCGTGCCCGCGGGACGGCATAGGATCGCGATGCGCTATCGCAATCCGCTGGCCGCGCACGGCGCGAAAGTCTCCATCGCCGCGTCGCTCCTCCTCCTCGGCGCCGCGTTTGTGCCCACGCGCCGCCGCCGCGCATCATGATCGACGACGCCGCGCGCAAACGCCGTCATCGCAACGAGCGCATCGTCGCCGCGACCGTCATCCTCATCCTCGCCGCGGCCACCGTCGCGATCCTGCGCTGGCAACAGCGCGAGACCGAAGAGCTGCGCAGCAATCGCACGTACATCCCGCACGTCGAAGAGATCACGCCCGAGATCCTGCTGCTGCAGGAGTACGTGCGCATCGACACCTCCACGCCCGCGGGCGCGGCGAAGGGCGCTCGCTGGATCGCGAATCAACTCGCGAAGCGCGGCGTGCGCGCGGAGATCATCGCGTCCGCGCCCGATCGCCTCAACGTGTACGCGCGCATTCCCGGCAAGTCGCACACCGATGGTCTGCTGCTCTTCAACCACATCGACGTCGTGCCGCCCGGCGACGGCTGGTCGCATCCCGCGTTCAACGGAGCGATCGCGCTGAACATGATGTGGGGCCGCGGCACGCTGGACATGAAAGGCATCGCCCTCTGCCAACTGCTCGCGTTCGCGGAGCTCGCGCAGTCGGGCGACGTTCCCGCGCACGATCTCGTCTTCCTCGCCACCGCGGACGAAGAAACGGGAAGCGAGTACGGCATGCGCTGGCTGCTCGCGCATCGTCCCGACGTCTTCGCCGGCATCCGCTACGGCATCAGCGAAGGCGGGCTCACCGAGCTGCTCGCGGAGCAGATGACCTACTTCGGCATCGAGACCGCGTCGAAGCAGCTCGTCGATCTCACGATCGAAGGCCGCGATCTCGCGTCGATGGAGCAGGCGCGCTTCGCGCTCGAGCCGTACATGTTCGCGCGCGATCCGCAGCGAGTGCTGCCCGAGGTGCGGGAGTATTTCAGGAGCATCGCGCCGACGCGGTATGCGTTCCGCCCTATCCTCTCCGACATCGATGCCGCGATCGCGCGCGGCGAGTTCTGGCTGCTGCCGCCCGCGTATCGCGACCTCACGCAGGATTCCGTGTGGGCGACCGCGCCGCAGCACGTCGGCGATCGATGGGAGATCATCGTGCGCCTCATCAACCTTCCGGACGCGAATCCCGACGAGCGCATCGCGTGGCTCGCGGGCATCGTCGCGCCGTACGGCGCGCACATCGGCGAAGTGCGGACGAAGGAAGGTCCGGTGCCGCCGTCGCCGCACGACACGCCGCTGTTTCGCATTCTCGCGGCGGAGGCGGAGCAGCGATATCGCGTCGCGGCGGGCGCGCAGATTCTGTTTCGCTCCACGACCGACGCGCGTTTCGTGCGCGCGCACGGCATCATCTGCTACGGCGTCTCGCCGTTCCCCGTCGACTACTACCAGTCGAAGACGATTCATCACGCGGACGAGCGCGTGCGCATCGATGCATTCATGACCGGCATCGGGTTCATGAAGAACGTCGTGACGGAGTGGGCGCGCGGCGGCGCCTGACATTTTTTGTCCGGGACGCGGTCAACAAAATGTCACGCGGCGTGAAAAATGCGTGCGCGACTCGTCATAAGTCATTGATTCCAAAGAACGAGAGCGCGTGACCCGATTGGCAGCGCGATTGCGATTTGCGGGCCTCCAAGGAGGTTTCCGAATGAGGAAGCAGAAAGGTTTTACGCTGATCGAGCTGCTGATCGTCGTCGCGATCATCGGCATTCTCGCAGCGATCGCCATTCCCAATTTATTGACGGCTATGCAGCGCTCGCGTCAGAAGCGCACGATGGCCGACATGCGCACGATCGCAACCGCGTGGGAAGCGCGCGCGACGGATCTCAACCGCTACACGGCCGCGGGCGCCACGGTCATCACATGGCCGGCCACGAGCAACAGCATCCTCGATGTCTCGAACATGCTGTCGCCGACGTACATCCGCAAGATCCCTCTGTATGACGGATGGAGCTCGCTGTTCCACGTCGGCTACACCGACGACAACTACGCGATCGAGTCGTACGGCGCCGACAGCACGAACGACAGCGGCGGCACGGAGTCGGGCACGGCCCAGGCCATCACGACCGGCAACTTCGACTGCGACATCATCCTGTCGCTGGGCAACTTCGTGAAGTATCCGGAAGGCATCCAGGGACAGTAACCCCGTCCGCGGATGTGGTGAGAAAGGGCGCCCCCGCGGCGCCCTTTTTTCTTGCTCGCGTTTTATCCGAGCTGCTTCTCGCGCATCACCGCGTTCATGCTCGCGTACAGCCGCTCGTGCGCCGCGTGCGCCTCGCGATAGATCTGCGGGAACATCGCCAGATCCTTCGTCGCGACGACGAGATTCACTCCGTAGAGAAACGCTGCGTTGCCATCCAGCGTGCGGAGGTTCTCCGCGACGAGCACGAAGAACGAGCGGCGGCGCTCCGAAGGAATGACGGAGATCATCGGCGCGAGCGACTCCAGCGGCGGCGCCGTGACCTGCGGCGGATTCAGAAACACGACCTGCGGCACTTCCTGATTGAAGTACTCGCGCGCCTTCGCCGCGTCGGGCTGCACCACGGGAAGAAATCCGATCAGCTTCGCGGCCTGGCGCAGCGCGGGATTGTCCGCGCCGACGATGAGCGCCTTCGCGCCCAGCTCGTTCTCGTGATCGTGATCGTCGTCCTCGCCCGGCGCGTGCACGTGCTCGGGAGCCGCGGTCTGCGGCGCGGCGGCGGCGGTCTCGAACTGGCGGCGATCGACGGTGAGCTTCGCCTTGCACACGGGACACGGGAACGCGACCTCGCGCATCGGCAGCTTGGTCTCGTCGAGCGAGAGAGGCTTCTGGCAATTCGTGCAGGTGATCCGGATCATCGTCTTCGCTACTCCAGCATCGACAGCATCGACTCGCCTTCCTCTTGCTTCTTCGCGCCTTCCGGCTCGTCCGTCAGGCGAAGCGCGAGGTTCGTCGGATTCGACGCGTACGCGAGCGCCGTCTCCTTGCTGATCAAGCCCTGATTCCACAGCTTCTCGATCTCGTCGTCGAACGTCTGCATGCCGTCGACGGAGCCGTCGTGCATGGCGTCGGTGAGTGAGCGTCCCTCGCTCTCGCCTTTGATCACGTAGTCGCGCGTGCGCATCGTCGACTTCAGAATCTCGAGCGCGGCCACGCGTCCGCCGCCGATCTTCGGCAACAGACGCTGCGAAATGACGTAGCGGAAGGACTGCGAGAGCCGCGTGCGGATCTGCGGCTCCTGATCCTTCGGAAAGACGCCGATGATGCGATCGACGGTCTTCGCCGCATCGATCGTGTGCAGCGTCGAGAGCACAAGGTGTCCCGTCTCCGCCGCCTCCATCGCGATCTCGATCGTCTCGACGTCGCGCATCTCGCCGATGAGGATGACTTTCGGCGCCTGCCGCAGCGCGGCGCGCAGCGCGAGCGAGAAGGTCTTCGTGTCCGCGCCGACTTCGCGCTGGTTGACCGTCGACTTCACGTGCCGGTGCATGTACTCGACCGGGTCTTCGATGGTGATGATGTGGTACGCCTGCTCGTGATTGATCTGGTTGATGATCGCGGCGAGCGTGGTGGACTTGCCCGATCCCGTGGGACCGGTGACGAGGACGACGCCGTTCTTGAGCTTCCCGACGTTGTACAACTCGGCCGGCATCTTCAGCGACTCGAGCGTCGGAATCCCCTCGGGGATCACGCGCAGGACGATGGCGTACGTGCCGCGCTGCGCGAAGATGTTCACGCGGAAGCGCGTCTTGCCGGGGATGGAGTAGGAGAGGTCGACGGAGCCGTTCGTGAGGAGCGTGCGCGTGAGCTCGCGGTCGCCGCGCAACATCTGCATGGCGATGATCTCGGTCTGAAACGGCGTGAGCCGCGGCAGCCCCGGAAAGTTCACCGGGACGAGCTGTCCATCGATCTCGACCTGCGGCGCGCGTCCCACGGAGAAGTTGAGATCCGACACGCGATCCGAAATCTTCAGCATCGCCTCGAGGATGGCGTCCAGATTGAAGTTTTTCATCGGGGGGAACATTGTAGCGTCCAATACAATCCGCGCCATGTCCACCGTCGCCATCGACCTCGGCTCCCGCCGCATCGGCATCGCCGTCAGCGACTCGGGCTCGGTGGCGACGCCGCATTCGGTGATGCGCAACGAGGGAGACATCGTGACGAAGCTCGCGAACCTCGCGCGCGAGCTCGACGCGGAGACGATCGTCCTCGGCATTCCGCGCCGCGCGCATGCGTCGGCGTCGGAAGAGCGGTACAAGGAGTTCGCGGAAGTGCTGCGGCAGAGAACATGCAAACCGGTCGTGCTCTGGGACGAAACGCTCTCCACCGTCGAAGCCGCGGAAGCGCTGCGCGCCAGCGGGCGCTCGCGGCGTGAGGCGCAGAAGGACATCGACATGCACGCCGCCGCCGTCATCCTCCAAAGCTACCTGGACGTGCACGGGAGGACGCCATAGCTCGCAAGCCGCGGCGTGGATGCCGCAAGCTCGGGCAGTCGCTGCTGACGATCCTCCTCTTCGCGCTCCTCATCGGCGCCGGCGGCGGATGGTTCTTCTGGCGCGCGCTGCGCACGCCGTACAAGGGCTACACCGAAGGCGCGAAGCGCGTGGAAGTGCGCCGCGGCCAGCGCACGGCGACGATCCTCCAGCACCTGCAGCGCGAAGGTCTCCTGCGCGACGAGTGGATCCCGCTCGTGTACATGAAGATCTTCCGCGGACGCGACTCGCTCAAGGCCGGCGTGTACGAATTCAACAAGCCGCTCGCGCCCGTCGACGTGATCGACAAGCTCGTGAGCGGCGACGTGATCCTGCGCACGGTGACGGTGCGCGAAGGTCTCGACCGCTTCGCGATCGGCAAGCTGTTCGCCGCGGAAGGACTCGGCTCGGAAGCGGACTGGAAGAAAGTGACGAAGGAGACGGACCTCATTCGCGACATCGCGCCGGAAGCGGAGTCGCTCGAAGGCTATCTCTTCCCCGATACGTACAAGTTCGATCCCGGCACGCCGGCGACGACGATCGTGAAGGCGATGGTCGCGAACTTCCGCAAGCACTGGACGAACGAGATGGCGTTCATCACGACGGGACTCACTCCGCATCAGACGGTGACGCTCGCGTCGATCGTGGAGACGGAGGCGCAGCGTCCGCAGGAACGTCCGGTCGTCGCATCGGTCTACATGAACCGCATCCGCCGGCACATGCTCCTCGGCGCCGACCCCGCGGTGATCTACGCGCTCAAGCTCGCGGGACGCTGGGACGGCAACATCCGCAAAGGCGATCTGCAAATCGACTCGCCATACAACACGTACCGCTTCCCCGGTCTCCCTCCCGGTCCGATCGCGAATCCCGGACTCGCGTCGCTGCGCGCCGCCGCTGCTCCGGCGACGACGCCGTACCTCTACTTCGTCGCGCGCAACGACGGCTCGCACGTGTTCTCGACGAACGTCGCCGAGCACAACCGCAACGTGGAAAAGTATCAACGGCAGTATTTTCGGGATCAACGCGCCGCGCAGAAGAAGCAGTGAGCCATGCTATTCTTCCCCGTCCACAAATAACTCGGGGGTCCGTATCATGGCTGCGCGAAACAAGCCGTACGATCAGTTCGGTCCGTACATTCTTTTCAAGAAGCTCGAAACCGACGCACTCGGCGATCTTTGGCGCGCGGGACGCGTCGACGACGGCCAGCTCGGACCGACGGTCGCGCTGCGGCGCCTGAGCGGCGGCAATCGCGCGGCGCTCGCGGCGAACGCGGAGTCGATCGCGCAGATCCTCCCGCGCATCACCGGCGCATCGTTCGTGCGCGATCAGCACGCGGGCGTGATCGACGGCGTCGCGCATCTCGCGTGGGACTACGCGGGCGGACGCTCGCTGCGCTACATCATCGACCGCGCGCGCGGCGGCAAGGACGTGCAACCGAATCCGCTGCCGCTCGATCAGGCGATCGTGATCGCGGAGAAGGTCGCGCTCTCGCTTGCGACGATGGCGGATCTCAAGGACTCCAACGGCGCGCGGCTTTGCCACGGCGCGCTGCTCCCGCAATTCATCTGGATCAGCGATGACGGCGAGATCCGCGTCGCGGGTCAGCAACTCGGCGCGGGACTCATGGCGTCGCTCGCGGATGCGAAGGTGTCGTCCGAAACGGCGCGTTACTTCTCTCCGGAATACCGCGCCTCTGGCCAGCCGCAAAAGCAGACGGACGTCTACTCCCTCGGCGCCGTGTTGTTCCTCCTCGTGACGGGACAGGAGCCGCCCGATGCCGCGACGGCGAGTGCTTTCGGCGCCGCGGTGCGCGCGGCGAAGACGATGACCGGCGCGCCGGTGCCCGACGACATCCGCGTCATCCTCGACAAGTCGTTCAACATCGATCCGTCGATGCGCTACGCGACGATGGCGGAGATGAAGCAGGCGCTCTCCTCGCTCGCGCACGGCGGCAAGTACTCGGCGACGACGTTCAACCTCGCGTTCTATCTCTCCAGCCTCCTCAAGAAAGACATGGAAACGGAGACGGCGGATCGGGAGAAAGAATCGAAGGTGAACGTGGCGCCGTACGTCGAAGTGCCGCGCGCCGCTGCCGCGCCCGCGCCGGTCGTCGACGCGACGCCGATGTTCATGGGCGCGACGGAGCCGCAGCCGAAGAGCAAGGTGCCGATCTTCGTCGCGGCCGCGGTGGGCGTCATCGCCATCGGCGCCGGCGGCTACATGATGCTCGGCAAGTCGAGCGCACAGCCCGCGTCGACGACGGTGGCCACCGCGCAGACGCTGCCGGTCGCGCCCGCGCCGAAGCACGCGGTGATCTCCGAGCCGATCGCGGTTGCGCCCGCGACGGCGACCACCGGCTCCGCCGCCGATCCCGCCGCGCAGCAGAAGGCATTCGAAGACGCGGTGCGCCAGAAGCTGCAGGCCGAGATGATGAAGCTCCAGGGCGACTTCATGACGGAGCTGAAGCAGAAGCAGTCGAAGAATGCGCCGGTCGTTTCGGCGCCGCCGGTGACTCCGGCGCCCGCGCCCGCCGACTCCGCGTCGGACGATCGCGCGGCGATCAGCGCGGCACAGCTCGATCAGCAGCGACGCGATGCGCGTCCCGAGCCGGTCACGGACACGCGCGCGTCCGCGCCCGCCCCCGCTCCGGTGACGCAGCAGGTCGCGCAGCAGCCGGTCACGCCGGCGCCGACTCCGACGCCCGCCGCGGTTGCGGTGCGCGAAGGCGACGTCGTGGAAGCGGGCACGCTCGACACGCTGCCGAAGGCGGTCCGCGCGATTCGTCCGGTCTACCCGCCGCTCGCGGCGCGGCAGAAGATCCACGCGAC
>DATELS010000149.1:0-10478 GCA_035276365.1 Thermoanaerobaculia bacterium | reverse complement strand
CAGCCGCCGAGACGGCGGCGGTCCCGTGCCTTCGCAGCGCGCGTCAACGCGATGTGTCGGCGTCCGCTCGATCCTCGCGCTGCTCAGCGCGCGGTGGCCACGGGATCATCGTCGCGATCGGCTCGCCATCGCGGGTGATGATCACTTCCTCGCCACGAGCAACCTTTGCAAGAAGCTGCACGATCTGCTTCTCCGCGTCGTGAGCATCGACGATCATCGCGACTCATTATCCTCTTGTCGTCGCCGTTCCGCCGCCGCTTCGCGGGGAACGGGCGGCGAGGACGCCGCCCTGCCAGCCGCCGAGACGGCGGCGGTCCCCTTACTCTGCCGCTGCCGCCTTCTTCGCCTTCTTCGCGGCCACCTCGCGGGCGCTGTGGTCGAGCGTCGTCTTGCGGATGCGGATCGACTCCGGGGTCACCTCGACCAGCTCGTCGTCTTCGATCCACTCCAGCGTTTGCTCGAGCGTGAGGAGGCGCGGGGGAGTGAGGCGGACCGCGATGTCCGAGCCGGACGCGCGCATGTTCGTCAGGTGTTTTGCGCGGCAGACCTGCACCACCATGTCGTTCTCGCGCGAGTTCTCGCCGACCACCTGTCCGCCGTACACCTTGATGCCCGGTCCGAGGAAGAGGGTCGAGCGTTCCTGCAGCGGCTCGATCGCGTACGCCGTCGTCTCGCCCGCCTCCTTCGCCACCAGCGCGCCGCGGTTGCGGCTCGTCATCTCGCCGCGATACGGACCGTACTCGAGGAACGTGTGGTACAGCAGTCCCGTACCGCGTGTCTCGGTCAGGAACTCCGTGCGGATGCCGAACAACCCGCGCGTCGGAATCTTGAACTCGATGCGCACGCGGCCCGTGCCGGGATTCATCATGTCCGTCATCTCGCCGCGCCGCGTCTGGATCTTCTCCATCACCGTGCCGACGTGCGACTCCTCGATGTCGACGACGAGCGCCTCGTACGGCTCCATCGTCTGCCCGTCGATCTCCTTCAGAATCACCTGCGGGCGCGACAGCGCGAACTCATAGCCCTCGCGGCGCATGTTCTCCGCGAGGATCGACAGGTGCAGCTCGCCGCGCCCCGCGACTTCGAACCGGTCCGCCTGTCCCGTTTCGCGCACACGCAGCGCGACATCCTTGCGCAGCTCGCGATCGAGGCGGTCCTTGATGTTGCGCGATGTCACGTACTTGCCTTCCGTGCCCGCGAACGGCGAGTCGTTGACCATCCAGAACATCGACACCGTCGGCTCATCGATCGCGATCGGTTCCAGTCGCTCCGGCGCATCCGCGGCCGTCAGCGTCTCGCCGATCTCCACGTCCGCGAATCCCGCGACCGCGACGATCTCGCCCGCGGCCGCCTCGTCGACTTCCGCGCGCTTCAGTCCCTCAAACACCGTCAGCTTCGTGACGCGTCCCTTCTTCTGCGTCGCGTCGCGCAGGATCAGCACGACGTCCGAGCCCTGGCGAATGCGCCCGCGCTGCACGCGTCCCACCGCGAGGCGGCCGACGTACTCGTTGTAGTCGATCGCGCTGACGAGGAGTTGCAACGGCGCATCCGCATTGCCCGGCGGCGGCGGAATGCGCTTCAGGATCGCGTCGAACAGCGGACGGCAATCGTCGTTCTTGTCGGTGAGCTCCGTGCGCACGTAACCCGCGCGTCCCGACGCGTAGAGGATCGGGAAGTCGAGCTGCTCATCCGACGCGCCGAGCTCGATCATGAGGTCGAACACTTCGTTCACGACTTCATTCGGACGCGCGTCCGGACGATCGATCTTGTTGATGACGACGATCGGCAGCAGCGCGAGGCCGAGGGCTTTGCGCAGGACGAAGCGCGTCTGGGGCATCGGACCTTCCGCCGCGTCGACGAGCAGGATCACCCCGTCGACCATCGAGAGCACGCGCTCGACCTCGCCGCCGAAGTCGGCGTGGCCCGGCGTGTCGACGATATTGATCTTCACCTCGTTCGGATGGACGAAGTCGGCGGGCAGATCGTGTCCGCTCGCGGTGTGCGTCGCCTCGTGATGCACGGGATGTCCCAGCGCATCGGGCTGATCGACGAAGTAGCGGATGGAGGTGTTCTTCGCGAGGATCGTGATCCCGCGCTCTTTTTCCAGATCGTTCGAGTCCATCACGCGCTCGTCGACCTGCTGATTCGCGCGGATCGCGCCCGCCTGCTTGAGGAGCGCGTCGACGAGCGTGGTCTTGCCGTGGTCGACGTGGGCGATGATGGCGACGTTGCGGATGTCGTATCTAAATTGCTGCATGCGGCGCGGATAACCGCGCTGAGGTTGCTCGTGTTCCCCGTATTTCGAGGGCGTTATTCGTAGCGCAGCGCTTCGATCGGATGCAGCGACGCGGCTTTCCAAGCCGGATACCAGCCGAAGCCGATGCCGATGATCGAGCAGACGATGAGTCCCGTCAGCGCCCAGCCCCACGGAAAGACCATGGCGATGTCGAACGCGAGCGCGACGCCGTTGCCGCCCAGCACTCCCGTCAGAATCCCCACGAGCCCGCCGACCTCGGACAAGACCACCGCCTCGAGCAGGAACTGCTTCACGATGTCCTGCTTTCTCGCGCCGATCGCCTTGCGCACGCCGATCTCACGCGTGCGCTCGGTGACGCTGACGAGCATGATGTTCATGATGCCGATGCCCGCCGCGAGCAGCGCGATCGCGCTGATCACGAACGCGCCGATGCGGATCGTGTCTGCAACTTGCGCGAACGCGGTGACCAGCGTGTCATTGGAGTAGATCTCGAAGTCGTTTTCCTGTCCGAGCTTGAGATGCCGCGCGGAGCGCATCGCGACGATCGCCTTGTCGAGCGTCTGGTTGTACGTCGCCTGCGACGTCGACTGGATGGCGATGTTGATCGTGCGGTTCGCGCTGCCGAAGTCGGAGAAGAATTTCGTGATGGGGACGAGGATGAGATCGTCCTGGCTCTGTCCGAATGACGAGCCTTTCTCGCCGAGGACGCCGATGATCTGGTACGGCTTCTCGTTGACTTTGATGGTTTTGTTGAGCGGCGACTCGTTGGGGAAGAGCTTCTTCTGAATGTTCTGTCCGACGACTGTCACCGGACGTCCGAGGTCGACGTCTTCCGCGGAGATGTTGCGGCCGTAGCCGAGGGTGTAGCTGTTCGCGACGAGGAAGTATTCGTTCGTGCCGACGATGGTGAATCCCTGAATCTTCGTGCGACCGTACGACGCGGGCTTGCCGCCGTCGAACACCTTCAACGCGATCGCGCTGGCCTCGTCTCCCATCAGCCGCTTGAACTCGTTCGCCTCGCTCAACACGATGTTCCTTCGGTTCGCGAACTTCTCCTCGGGATCCGAGGTGTTGATCGTCGGGTATTTCGCGAACTGGAAAATGTTCGAGCCGAGGAAGCTGAGTCCTGTTTCGATGGAGCCGCGGATGGCGTTCAGCGCGGTCATCACGCCGATGACGGAGAACACGCCGATCGTCACGCCGCACATGGTCAGAATCGAACGAAGCTTGTTCGTGCGGATGGCGGTGAGCGCCATGCGGAAGATTTCGTTGAGGTTCATTCGTAACGCAGCGCCTCGATCGGATCCAACCGCGACGCACTCAGCGCCGGCGCGAATCCCGAGAAAATCCCGGTCAGCGTCGAGACGATGAGTCCCGTCATCACGAGTCCCATCGAGAACTGCATCGGGAACGACGGGAACGCGGACGTGACGCCGGTGACCATCAGCCATGACAGCGCGAGTCCGACCGCACCGCCGATGAGGCAGATCGACACGGCCTCGATCAGAAACTGCAGAAGAATCGTGCGACGCCGCGCGCCGACGGCCTTGCGTGTCCCGATCTCGCGCGTGCGCTCTTTCACGCTCACGTACGTGATGTTCATGATGCCGATCGCGCCGACGAAGAGCGCGAGTCCGGTCACGAACAAGCCCGCGGTCGCAATGCCGCCTTTGATCGGACCGAGCGTCGAGCGCAGCGCGTCCTGCTCATTGATCGAGAAGTCGTCCTTCTGCTCCGGCTGCAGACGTCGCACGCGGCGCATCGCGCCGGTGAGCTCGCCGCGCGCCGCTTCCATGCGGCTCTTGTCCTTCACCTTGACGCGAATCGACGTGTCGAGCCGCGAGCTGAACGCCTTCATGAACGCGCCGAGCGGCACGACGACTTGCGTGTCGAAGCTGAAGAGGCCGAGGAAGGTGCCTTGCTTCGCGTACACGCCGACGACGCGGAACGGATTGCCGTCGATGAGCACCGTCTTCTCGAGCGCGCTCTCGTTCGGGAACAGCGCCTCCGCGACGTCGTAGCCGAGGACGACGACGTTGCGGCCGCCGCGCGACTCGGTCTCCGTCATGAAGCGCCCTTCGCGGAACTGCGACGTCGACGTGAGCAGAAAGTCCGACGTCGTGCCCTGCGTGAACACGCCGCGCACCTGATTCTGTCCGTACTTCACGCTGCGCACGGTGTTCATCGTCGGCACGGCGATGACGAGCTGGGAGTTCGGCGTCGCCTCGATGATTCTCTGCAGCTCCTCGGCATACCGCACGTCCATCGTGCGGCGATTGCGATAGTTCCACCAGTCGTCGACGTGATGCCACGGCCACTTCTCGACGTACAGGATGTCGTCGCCGATGACGGAGAGGCTGCGCTCGAAGCCGGTCTCGATGCCGCCGATCGCGGAGCCCATGAGCGTGACGGCGATGATGCCGATGATGACGCCGAGGGCGGTGAGCATCGAGCGCATCTTGTGCGCGCGGATCACGGAGAACGCGATCCGGAACGACTCCGTCACCTCGAGAATGATGTCGCCGAGAAATCGCACGCGATTAACTCTGATCCTTCTCCAGCATCACCTTCGCGCCGTCTTTGAGTTTTCTGCTGATCACCGTGTAGCTGCCGGAGACGACTTCGTCGCCGGGCTGCACGCCGGACTTGATCTCGATGTGCGTGCTGTCGGCGATGCCGGTCGTCACCTTCTGCATGCGCACTTTCTCGCCGTCGCGGATGAAGACGACGCGCTGCAGTTTCTCGCGCTGCTCGCGCTCTTTCTGTTTCTGCAGCGTCTCGTTCGACACCTCGGCCTGATTGTCGCTCTGATCGCGTGCCGCCCGCTGCGCGTCGCGCTTCTCGCGCTCCTCGGGCGAGAGGTTGCTGTCCGTGTTGCGCACGGTGACGCTCTGAATCGGCACGGCGACGACGTTCTGCACGGTGTCCGTCTCGATGTCCGCGGTCGCGCTCATGCCGGGACGCAGGCGCAGCGACTTGTCGCTGATGCGGATCTTCACCTCGAAGTTCGTGACCTCTTCCTGCGTGCCGGCGTTCTTCGTCAGCGCGGTGCTGGCGATCTCGCGCACGACGCCGTCGATCTTGCGATCGGGATACGCGTCGATGCTGATGCGCGCGACGTCGCCGACTTTCACGTTCACGACGTCGTTCTCGTTGACGTTGACGCGCGCCTCCATGTTGTCGAGGTTGGCGATCCGCATGACTTCCGTGCCGGCGAACTGGCTCGTGCCGACGACGCGCTCGCCGATGCGGCTGGTGAGGGAGCTGATCGTCCCCTCGGAAGGCGCATAGATGACGGTCTTCGACAGCGACTCGCCGGTCTGACGCAGCGCGCCCTGCGAACGGCGGATCTCGAAGTTGGCGGCGTCGAGCGCGGCCTTCGCGATCTGCAGCTTGGTACGCGCGGCGTTGCGTTCTGTTTCTGCAAGCAATCCGCGCTGGAAGAGCGACTCGGCGCGGTCGTAATCTTCCTGCGCCTTCGTCAATTCGGCGCGGCTCTGCGCGCTCGCGGAGCGGGCGCCCTCGAACGCCGCCTGCTGCGACTCGACCTGCGCGCGATAGCTGTCGGGCTTGATGCGAAGAAGAAGGTCGCCGCGATGCACGGCCTGTCCTTCGCGCACCGGCATGTCGATGATCTCTCCCGACACTTCCGGCGAGATTTTGACTTCGACTTCAGGCTGGATCTTGCCGGTCGCGGTGACGACCTGCGTGATGTTCTTGCGAACGGCCTTCTCGGTCGTCACCGGGATGGGCTTCTCTTTTTTCTTCGACGCGATGATCGCGCCGATGGCGCCGATCACGGCGACGAGAATCAGGATCCAGATGACGAGCTTCTTCCTCGAACGCTTCTGACTCATACGTCGGTAACATTACGACATGCGCTGCCGGATGTTTCTATGTTCTCTGCTCGCCGCCGTTTCGCTCTCCGCGCAGGAGAGGGAAATGGAAAGGATCAACTGGATGGAGTTCCGCGAGCTGGTGCCGGCGAAGATCCGGACGGTGCTGCTGCCGACGGGAACTCTCGAGCCGCACGGCGTTGTGAACAACGGCGCGGACATCACGGCGCCGGTGGCGATGGCGCGCGCGATCGCGCCGCGCGTGGACGCGATGATCGCGCCGGTGATTCCGTACGGGATCACGGGCTCGATGGAGGCATATCCGGGCGCGTTTCAGATTCCGGAGTCGGCGTACCGTCCGTACGTGAAGGCGGTGCTGGAAGGGCTGGCGCGCAACGGCTTCCGGAGCATCATCATTCTCAATGGACACGGCGGCGGACAGACGGCGGTGCTGACGGCGGTCGCGGCGGAGGTGTCGTCGGAGAAGCACGTGCGAACGCTGGTGATCAACTGGTGGTCGTTCGCGTCGGACGTGACGAAGGAAGTGTTCGGCGAGGACGGCGGCCACGCGGGCTGGAACGAAACGGCGTACGTGCAGGCCGCGGATCACACGCTCGTGCATCCGGAAAAGTACACGGGCGAGAAGATGACGACGGCGTATCCCGCAACCGGCACATGGACGGCGGTGCCGTTTCCGTCCTCGATCGGTCTCTATCAGCCCGGACAGGGCTACCCGAAGTTCGACCAGAAGAAAGCGGACGAGTATTTCCGCAAGGTCAATGACAAGGTGACGGCGCTGATCAAGGATACGGTCGGGAAGTGGGATGAGGCGGGGTTGTAGCGCGTAGGTGAAACCGATCGCCGCGGTCTGGCATCTGACCTCTCTCGGAGGGCAAAATGAAAGAACACGGCAAGACGATTCTCCTGGTCCTGTTGGTTTTCTCGATCGGCGGCATCGCCCGCGCGCAAGAGGTGACGGTCGAGCGCAACGTTGCGGACATGAAGTTCGGCCCCGTCCCGGGATTCCCCACCTGCGCCACCGTGGCCGTGCAGAAAGGCGATCCGTCCCAGGGCGCCTCGATCATTTTCGGCAAGCTCACCGCCGGATGCATCATCCCGTGGCACTGGCACAATCCCAACGAGCATTTGATGATGGTGAGCGGCACGGCGCGGATGGAGATGAAGGACGGCAAGCCGTTCACACTCCGCCCGGGCGCCTTCGCCTTGATGCCGTCGCATCACCAGCATCAGTTCCGCTGCACGACGGCGTGCACGATGTACCTCTACGGCGACGCTGCGTTCGATATCCATTACGTCGACGCGCAAGGCGCCGAGATCTCTCCGGACGACGCCATGAAGGCGGTCAAGGAGAAGGCAGTCAAACCGTAGACTGGTCCGTTCCGTCCCGTAAAATGCGCGACCGGTGATTCGCCGCATCTGCGTTTTCTGCGGCTCCAACGTCGGAGCGAACGGCGCGTACGTCGACGCGGCGCGCACGCTCGGACAGCTCTTCGCGCGCGAGGGGATCGCGCTCGTGTACGGCGGCGGCAGCGTCGGCCTCATGGGCGAGCTCGCGGACTCCGTCCTCGGCTCCGGCGGTGAAGTGATCGGCGTGATCCCGCACGCGTTGTGGGCGCGCGAGGTCGGACATCGCGGGCTCACGGACCTGCGGATCGTCGAGACGATGCACGAGCGCAAGGCGATGATGGCCGATCTCTCCGATGCCTTCATCGCGCTTCCCGGCGGCCTCGGCACGCTCGAAGAGATTTTCGAAGTCTGGACGTGGGCGCAGCTCGGCCTCCATCAAAAGCCGCTTGGTTTCCTCGACGTCGAAGGCTTCTACACGCCGCTGATGCACTTCCTCGACGTCGCGATGCGCGAGCGATTTCTGAAGGACGCGCATCGCGCGATCGCAGTCGTCGAACGGGATCCGGAGGCGTTGTTGAGACGGTTCGATGCGTGGAGACCGCCGCGCGTGGAGAAGTGGATCACGCGCGAGGAGACGTGAGGTCTAGTATGTCACGCGATGGTAGTACTTGAACTTCTTGCGCTCGCCGTTCTGCACGATCGGATAGAAGCGCGCGGAGCGCAGCGCGTTCGCGTTCTGTGAGGCGAGGACGGGCGAGTTGGTCGTGTTGGTGATGATGCGGACGTCGGTGACTTCGCCATCCGTGTTCACGTCGGCCTCGATGTAGATCTCGCCGCGCGCGGCCGGCGCGGAGACGGGGAGCGGCATGACGCGGAACTTCGGCTGCGGGTTGTCCTCCTGCGCCTGTTTGCCCGCGGCGTCGGTGAGGTCCGCTTTGTGCGCCCAGCCCGCGCGCTCGCCGCTGCGCACTTCCGCCCAGTCGCCTTTCTCGGAGAGGACGGAGATGGCCTCGCCGTTCTGATACGTGGCGATGACGGGCGCGGTGTCGCTGGCCTGCGTGCGCACGGCGAGATCGGGCGTCCCGACGTAACGGACGGCGATGGGCTCGCGCGTGTCCATGGTGTCGGTGTTGACGCGCTTCTGCGCGCAGGCGGCGAGGAGAAGCGCGAGGAACGCGAGGCGGCGCATGAATGGAACCATAGCACGCGCTGTTCTGCCGTTCGTGCTTTCGACGATCACGACATACGAGCGTCCCGATGAGGCGGAGGCGGCGCGTCTCGCGCTGGAGTCCGCGGGGATCGAGGCGCTCGTCGGCGAGGACTTGAAACTGCGCGTGCGCCAGGCGGACGCGATTCGCGCCGGCGACGTTCTCGAGTCGCTCGCGCCGTGGCCGGGGGAGCGCGAGATCGAGGAGGAGCCGCAGCTCGCGCCGCCATGTCCCTGCGAGGTCTGCGAGCCGATGCGCTCCGCGCGCGGCGTCGCATTCTTCTTCGTCGCCGTGCTCCTCGTCGGCCTCGGACTCGCCTTCGGCGCAGGACAAGCCGCGTTCTTCGGCATCCTCGCCGCCGCCGTGTATTTCCTGATCACGGACCGCTGGCGCTGCGCCGAATGCGGCGCGTCCTGGAATTAGCGGAACGCCTCCGGCGACGCGCGCACGTGTCTATGCGTGCAGAGAGGTGCCGCCGTGAAATTCGGAATCCGCACGCCGTCGCTGACGAAACGCATCGCCGCGAGAACGTCCGTCAAACGTGTAATCCGCCACTCCCTCGGACTCAAAGCGCCGCGCGGCTGGGGATGGGTGACGAATCCGAAGCGTGCGGCCTACAACCGGATCTATCACCGGACGACGGTCGGGTGTGTGGTGTTTGTCGTGTTGCTCGTGTTGGTGATCGCGGTGCCGGTGTTCGCGCAAACGGCGCGCATCACCGGCATGTATCACGAGGCGAACTGCCCGACCGTCGATCCGCAACGCATGACGCGAATGAAGCGCGGCGCCGCCGAGGCGATTGGCCTCATTCCCGCGCCTGACTGTCAACCCGGCGCGCGCTTCCGCTACCTCGGTACGAGCAGCGGCGGTTATTCGCCGTACACGGCGGCTGCGGCGAACAGCACGGATTCGCCGACGGCCGTGCACGTGCGCGCGCATATGCGCGACGGTTCGTACGTGCATGAGTATGACCGCTCCCGGCCGCAAAGGGATTGAGACGAAAGGAGCGACTTGATGGCACTCACGACGTGCGTAGACTGCGGCAAGAACGTTTCTTCGGCGAAGGTATTTTCAGGAAGGGCCTGAACTGCGGGTGCGCGGTGTTGATTGCGCTCGTCATTCTTATTATTGTCGTAATGATCATAAGTGGCGGTGGCCATTGAAGGAGGAGTACACCGATGTGGCGTTTCTGCGTTGTCATCGTACTCGCCGCCGTCGCAGTGAGTGTGGCAGCGGCGACGCCACTCACCACTGAGGACAAAGTGCGAACCCTCGCCGAAGGCTGCGCCACTACCACGCTCAACGGGTGCGACTTGGTTGCACGTGGCGTGATCGGCTCCGGTGACTGCACCTTCACCAATGGCACCCGTTATGACCGGTACGAGATCACGGTTCCTCCCGGCAAGCAGGTGGCCTTCACGCTTCGCGCGCTCGACTCCTCGTATACGACTCCGGCTCTCGTCGTCGTCCCGCCGAGCGGAGAACCGCAGACTCCTCCTGCTGTCTATGGCAACCGCGCGGCAACGGTCTGGATTCAGACATTCACAACGGGAACATGGGTGATCGCAGCGACGACACTCGATCTCTTCGCTTCGGGGCGGTATGCGCTCCATGTCGACTGCTTCGACGGAACGAATCCGCGTCACGACTGTGTCGCGCAAGAGCTCCTCTGTGGCCAAACCGGCGAAGGCACGTTGACGGCGGAGAGTTGTTCGTTCAGTAGCGTTCCACGCGCGTATGTGAACTGGACCATCTACGGTGTCGAGGGCGATGTCCTGACGATCACGGAGACTTCGACCGCCTTCTCTC
>DATELS010000148.1:0-8705 GCA_035276365.1 Thermoanaerobaculia bacterium | reverse complement strand
TGAGCTCGCGCAGAGCCGGAATCGCCAAGAGGTCGAGCGTGAAGCGATAGGCCGTCTCGAAGGTGCGGATGCCCCGCTCGCAGAGCATCACGTTGTCGTTGCCCTCCTTCAGCACGTACTCGGCGGCCATCAGGAGCTCCTCGAGCGTCGCGGACAACCCGCGCTTGAGCAGCACCGGCTTGCGTGCGCGTCCGGCGCTTTTGAGCAGCGAGAAATTCTGCATGTTGCGCGCGCCGATCTGGATGCAGTCCGCGTATTGCTCCACGAGTTGCAGCGACTCGTGATCGACCGCCTCCGTGATCACCGGCAGGTCGAACTCCTCGCGCACGCGCGCGAGAATCTCCAGCGCCTTCTCCCCCAGCCCCTGGAACGAGTACGGCGACGTGCGCGGCTTGTACGCGCCGCCGCGGAAGAGTTGTCCGCCCGCGCGCTTGATCGCTTCCGCGATCGCGCGCGTCTGATCGAGCGACTCCACCGCGCACGGTCCGCCGATCACGATCACGCCGTTGCCGCCGACGTCGACGCCGCCGACGCTCACGATCGTGTCGTCCGGCTTCGCCTCGCGGCTCACGAGCTTGTAGGCGTGCGAGACCGGGATGATCTCTTTGACGCCCGGGAAATTCTCGAGGACCTGCGGATCGGCCTTGCCCGAACCCGTGATTCCGATCGCGGTGCGGAACGCTCCGGGAATAGGATGAGCGCGAAAACCCATCCTTTCGATGTGTCGAACGACCGCCTCGACCTGATCCGGCCGCGCGGCGGCTTCCATGACGACGAGCATTGGACTCTCCTGGCGGCCAGTATAATCGAGCGTTCGTGCGCACCATTCCGGAGACCCACATCATGAAGAAAGCACTGGCCGTTCTCATCGTTGCCGCGTTCAGCGTTCCCGCGTTCGCGTCGTACATCGTCGTCCTCAAGAACGGCTCGCAGTACGCGGCCAAGGCGAAGTGGACGATCGTCAAAGGCAAGGCGATCATCCAGCTCGAGAACGGACAGGCGCTGCAGGTCGATCCGGCGCTGATCGACGAGGCGCGCTCCGAGCAGGCGACGAAAGTCGGAATGGCCAACGCGAGCGTGATCGATCTCAACACCAACGCCGCTCCCGCTCCCGCCCGTCCGCAGCAGCCCACCCTCGGCGACGCCGTGAAGCTGCGCCGTCAGGCGAAGCCGCAGACCGCGCAGGAGCAGAGCATCGCCACGAAGCCGATGAATGACTCCGTCGCCGCGCCCGTCCCCACCGTTCCCGGCACCCTCGGCGCGGACGTCATCGACAAGTTCGAGCGCGCGTTCGACAACATCGGCATCTTCGAGCGCAAGGTCGTTCCGACCGGCGGCCGCAGCCTGCGCGCGGACATGACCGTCGACACGGAAGACCGCGTGTTCAACGCGATCTCCGCCTCCGCGTTCCTCATGGTGAAGAACGCGGGCGTGCAGGGCGCGCAGATCGACATGGTCGAGCTCTACATGCGCACGACGACGAACGGCGCGGCCGGACGCTTCCAGATGACGCGCGCGGATGCGGAGGCGTTGAACAACAAGACGATCTCGCAGCAGGAGTACTTCGTGCGCAAGGTGATTTACTGACGCGGCTTCGCGCGTGTCTCGCGAATGGCGATGACCTCCGCTCGGACGCCGCGCATGCGGCGTTCGCACAGTTGCTCGAGACGCGCGGCGCGATCGTCTCCATCGGCGGCGGCCCGACGCGCGTGCATCCGCGTCTCGTCAATCTGAACATCGCGATGGAGCGCGGCGTCGATGTCGTCGCGACCGCGTATCGACTCCCCTTCGCGAATGACGCGGTTCCTGCGCTGCATTGCGAGGCCGTGCTCGAACATCTCGAGCTCCCGAACGACGCGGTCGCGGAGATGTATCGCGTGCTGCAACCGGGAGGACTCGTCTTCGCCGCGACGCCGTTTCTCCAGCCCTATCACGCGTGGCCCGATCACTATCAAAACTTCACACTGAGTGGACACGTGCGGTTGTTCGAGCGCGCCGGCTTCACGATCGAAACCTCGGGGGCGTGCGTCGGTCCGACGTTCGTCCTCGTCGACCTGCTCGCGAATTACGCGCGCGCGTTCACGCCGGGACGCTTCGCTTCACGCGTTCTCGAACGGCTCGTGAGAATCAGCGGACGCGCGATGCGTCTGCTCGATCTTCCGCTGCGCCATCACCGCGACGCGGCGACGCTCTGCTCGACCACATTCGTGCTCGCGCGCAAAACCTCCGCGCCCATGTTGCCCCGTCCGAACACCATCAAGTAGCGAAACGCGTGCTCCTCCGGCGTCGTCACCACGCGCTCGCCGGGCGCGAAGACCACCGCGCGCAGGTTCGGTTCGAGCAGTTCCAACTCGTCGCGCGCGTTCGCGAAGCGGAGATTCACGATGCGGCTCATGATGCCGTCGCTGTCGATCGCCAGTCGCACGCGGCCCTTCGTGAATCCGAAGTCAAATGCCGTCGCGCGACTCCGCGCGGCGCCCGCGACCGCGATCCCGGCCTCGTTGCGAATCGTCGGAATCGAGCCGATCACGGAGAACGTCTCCTGCGGCGCGACCGCGCTCGACGGCGGCGTCGACGCTTCGCGCTGCACGGCGCCGAGGTAGTTCCAGCGGCCGACGGGAGGCTCGCCGATGATCAGCGGCGTGTCCGCGGGCAGGTCCGGCACATCGTGTTGCAGCAACTCCGGACTCCACCGTCTGTAGATTTTCCAACTGCGGTCCGTCACCACCCAGTTCTCCGTCTCCGGCGCCAGATCGATCGATCCGAGGAGTCCGCCGAGTCCGACCGGAGCGCGCACGGCGACGACGATGCGGTTGCGTCCCGTCTGCACGAGCTCCGAGATGTCGTAGAGATCGAGCGTCTTGTCATCGACTCCGACTTGTCGTCCCGCGACTTCGCGTCCGTTCACGTACAGCGTGTACTCGGGCTCGCCGACGAGCTTGAGATGCGTGTAGACGCGGCTGGCGGGAAGGTCGAAGTCGCGCGCGGCGAAGAACGCCACGGGCACGTTCGCGCTCATCGGATGCTGCGCCCAGATCCATTGCGCGCCGCCGGTGATGTCGAAGAACTTGCGCGAGTACGTGCGGTGGAGAAACGCGAAGACGGCGGTGAACACGACCAGCGCGGCGAGCGCGATCGACATGCGGAGGATCGATCTCGCTCCGCTAGAATCCCCGTCCGTCATGCGGTCGGTGATTGTAATTCCCGCGCGCTGGGCGTCGACGCGCTTTCCGGGCAAGCCGCTCGCGCCGATCGCGGGCATGTCCCTGATCCAACGCGTGCACGAGCGCGCCGTGCGATCGCGGCGAGCGTCGGACGTTTACGTCGCGACGGATGACGATCGCATCGCGACGCACGTCACGTCCTTCGGCGGCAACGTCCTCGCGCCGCAGGGCGACTTTCACACCGGCACCGATCGCATCGCCGCCGCGCTGCGCCTCGTCGGAGATCGCGACTTCGACGTCGTCGTGAACGTGCAAGGCGACGAGCCGCTGATCGACATCGCCACCGTCGACGCGCTCATCGACCTCCTCGCCGCGCGCGACACGGAGATGGCCACGATGGCCTGCCCGCTCACGACCGACGAGGAGTTCAACGTGCGCGACGTCGTGAAAGTCGTCACGGACGCGCACGACGTCGCCCTTTACTTCTCCCGCGCCCCCATTGGCTCGCGCGACACCGCGCTGCGTCACATCGGCGTCTACGCCTATCGCCGCGACGCGCTGGAGCGTTTCGTCGCCCTCGCGCCGTCCCCTTTGGAACGGGCGGAATCACTCGAACAGTTGCGGGCGCTTCAGCACGGCCTTAAAATTGCGGTGCTTCGAACCACCAAGCCTCACCTCGGCGTCGACCGTCCCGAGGATGTGGCGCGCGTCGAGAGTGAACTTGCGAAACTGCATTCGTAAATCCGGAGAACGTTTTTCGTGAGCTGCGTGCTCACGCGAACGAAACTCTCTCGACGTAGCCGGACCTTCTCTCCCCCAAAAAAGCAGGCAGAAGAACTGAACGCCCGGAGGGCTCATGAGCACTAAGTACATCTTCGTCACCGGCGGTGTGGTCTCGGGACTCGGCAAAGGCATCGCGGCGGCATCGATCGGCGCGCTGCTCGAGGCGCGCGGGTTCAAAGTCACGCTGCAGAAATTCGATCCGTACATCAACGTCGATCCCGGCACGATGTCGCCGTTCCAGCACGGCGAAGTCTTCGTGACCGACGACGGCGCGGAGACGGACCTCGACATGGGTCACTACGAGCGTTTCACATCCATGCGCGGCTCGCGCAAGAACAACTACACGACGGGACGCATCTATCTCCGCGTGATCGAGAAAGAGCGCCGCGGCGACTATCTCGGCAAGACGGTGCAGGTCATCCCGCACATCACCGACGAGATCAAGAAGTGCATCAAGGAAGTGTCCGAGCAGAACGACGTCGTGATCGTCGAGATCGGCGGCACGGTCGGCGACATCGAGTCGCTCCCCTTCCTCGAGGCGATTCGCCAGTTCCGCCAGGAGGCGGGACGCGGCAACGCGCTCAACGTGCACGTGACGCTCGTCCCGTACATCAAGGCCTCCGAGGAGCTCAAGACGAAGCCGACGCAGCACTCGGTGCAGAAGCTGCGCGAGATCGGCATCCAGCCCGACATCCTCCTCTGCCGCACCGAGCGCACGATCCCCGAGGACATGAAGAAGAAGATCGCGCTCTTCTGCAACGTCGAGGAAGAGTCGGTCATCCCCGCGTATGACGTCGACTACATCTATCAAGTGCCGCTCGCGTTCCTGCGCGAAGGTCTCGACGAGATCCTGCTCACGAAGCTCCATCTCCCGCATGAGGAGATCGGCGCGCTGACGAAGTGGGAAGAGATCGTGCGCAAGATGAGGCATCCCGAGGATGAGGTGCGGATCGGATTCGTGGGCAAGTACGTCGACTTCGGCGACTCCTACAAATCGCTCAACGAGGCGCTCGTGCACGGCGGCATCGCCAACAACGTGAAGGTGCGCATCGTCTACATCGACTCCGAATCGCTCGAGGAAGAGGGCTATCACGGCGAGCTCGCGAGCGTCGACGGAATCCTCGTCGGTCCGGGCTTCGGCTCGCGCGGCGTCGAAGGCAAGCTGCGCGCGATCCGCTTCGCGCGCGAGAAGCGCATCCCCTTCTTCGGCATCTGCCTCGGCATGCAATGCGCGACGATCGAGTTCGCGCGCAATGTCGCGGGGATGATCGGCGCGAACTCGACCGAGTTCGATGACGAGGCGCCGTACAAGGTCATCTACAAGCTGCGCGATCTGATCGGCGTCGACGCGCTCGGCGGCACGATGCGCCTCGGCAAGTATCCGTGCAATCTCAAGGAAGGCTCGCTCGCGCGCGAGGCGTATGGAACGGATTACGTCGAGGAGCGCCACCGCCATCGCTATGAAGTGAATCCCGAGTACGTGCCGACGCTCGAAGATCGCGGATTCCGCGTGACCGGTTTGTCGCCGGACGGAAAGTTCGTCGAGATCGTCGAGCTCGAAGATCACCCGTGGTTCCTCGGCTGCCAGTTCCATCCCGAGTACCGCTCGCGTCCGACGGCGCCGCATCCGCTGTTCCGTTCGTTCGTGTCGGCGGCGCGCGCGTACAAGAACGCGAACAAGACGACGATGGTCGTGGCGGAGCACGCGGTGGAGGCGTAGCGGACGGGCGTAGCGGCTAAGCAAGCTTGACCGTATCCGGAGATTTCCTACAGAATTCTTGCCGTCCCAACCAAGAAAGGCGGCCGGAATATGAAGTCTCTCCTCGCCCTGGTGGTCCTCGTTGTCCTCGCGTTTCCCGTCCTCGTTGTTGCTCAGGAACAACCGCCCCAACCTCAGGAACAGACTCCGCAGGCGACGGCGGAGAAGCCGAAGGTCACCGAAGAGATCGTCGTCACCGCGCGTAAGAAGGAAGAGACGGTGCAGGACGTGCCGATGTCCGTCGCGGCGCCGACCGAATCCGAATTGCGCGATCGCGGCGCCGAGTCGATCGAAGACATCGCCAGCAACGTCGCCGACTTCACGGTCCAGAACCTCGGACCGGGACAGAGTCAGGTCGCGATGCGCGGCGTGTCCGCGGGACAGATCGTGCGCGATCAGCCCGGAGTGAAAGAGCAGGTCGGCATCTACCTCGATGAGTCCGTGATCTCGCTCTCGCTCTTCACGCCCGACATCGATCTCTTCGACATGTCGCGCGTCGAAGTTCTGCGCGGACCGCAGGGCACGCTCTTCGGATCGGGCTCGCTGTCCGGCACCGTGCGCTACATCAGCAATCAGCCGAAGCTCGGCGTCAACGAGACGGTCGGCGAGCTTTCACTGAGCTCGATCACCGGCGGCAGCGCGGGCGGAAGCGTGAAGGCGGCGGTGAACGTGCCGCTCGCGGCCGACGCCGCGCTGCGCGTGGCCGCGTACTACACGCGCTACGGCGGCTACATCGACGCCGTGCAGCCCAACCTCGGCGTCCGCAAGGACGTGAACAGCGGCGACCGCACCGGCGCGCGTCTGGCGCTGCTCTTCAAGCCGAGCGAGAAGCTGTCGATCACGCCGCGCGTCCTCTATCAGAGCATCGAGATGGATGGCTGGAATCGCGTCGACGCGTTCAACATCCTCGCGAATCCGTACACGACGACGAGACCGCCGGTCACGCTCGGCGATCGCCAGTTCACGCAGATCGGCGAGCCGTACAGCGATCGTTTCCTCCTCACCGATCTCAACGTCTCCTACGACCTCGGCGGCAAGACGCTGACGTCGATCACGTCGTACTCCGATCGCGACGTGCTCGTCGTGCGCGACGCCACCGCGCTCACCGCGAGCATCACCGGCGGCTCGGTCGGACTCTCGCGCCGTATCTACGAGATCGACGCGCCGCTCGATGACGCGACGCGCGCGCAGTCGTTCACGCAGGAGCTGCGGCTGTCCGGCGCGACGCCGAAGATCGAATGGCTCGGCGGCGTGTTCTACAGCGACACGGATCGCGCGTACGGCCAGAGCCTCTTCGTCAACGGATTCGAGGCGTCGTCGGGCTTCGCGACGAAAGGCAACTTCGGCGCGGCCAAGGACGTCCTCTACTTCTCCGATCTCGACTACAACTTCAACCAGATCGCGGCGTTTGGCGAGGCCACGTACAAGGTCAACGACAAGCTCGACGTGACCGGCGGCCTGCGCTACTACAACTTCGACGAAGACCGCGTGCAGACGTTCGACGGCTTCTTCGCGGATCCCGGCACGTCGCACGGCAAGTCGGACGCGAGCGGCATCGCCCCGCGCGTGATGGTCGGCTACAAAGTCAGCGATGACCTCCGTCTCAATGCGCAAGTCTCGAAAGGCTTCCGCCTCGGCGGCATCAACGATCCGCTCAACGTGCCGCTCTGCTCCGCGACGGACCTCGTCACGTTCGGCGGTCACGACACCTGGAACGACGAGGAGCTGTGGAACTACGAAGTCGGCGCGAAGTCGCGCCTGATGGGCGGGCGCGGCTCGGTCAACGTGGCCGCGTTCCACGCCGACATCAAGGACCTGCAGGCGACGGTGACCGCCGGCTCGTGCTCGTCGCGCGTGATCTTCAACGTGCCGAAGGCGGTGAGCAACGGCGCGGAAGTGGAGTTCGAGCTCGCGCCGAGCGACGCATTCGACTTCGCGATCTCCGCGAGCAAGACGGACTCGAAGCTGCGCTCGACCGTCACGTCCACGGACAAGAACGGCGTGACGAGCATCGTCGCCGGCATCAAGAGCGGCAATCGTCTGCCGACCGTCCCCGACTTCCAGATGGCGGCGGCGGCGACGTATCACTGGCAGATGACCGCGGCGGCCGGCTATCTCACCGGCGTGTATCAACACGTCGGCTCGCGCTTCACGCAGATCGGCGATCAGGCGGAAGGCTTCGGCACCGTGAACCTGCTGTCGTTCAGCCCGAACAACATCGGCGGTCCGTTCACGCAGAACACGTTCACGTTCAATCCGGAGCTGCCGGCATACGACGTCGTGAACCTGCGCATCGGCGTGCTGAAGAATCACTGGGACACGGCGCTGTTCATCAACAACCTGACGGACGAGACGGCGTATCTCGCGCTCGATCAGGAGCGCGGCACGCGCGCGCGCGTCGGCTTCCTGACGAATCAGCCGCGCACGATCGGCGTCAGCACGCGCTTTATTTTCTAATCATCGATGACGCTCTCGCGGCGTCGCTTTCTCGAAGGGGTCGCGGCGGTCTCCGTCGCGGCCCGCGTCGACGGGCTGTCGCTTCTCACCTCGTCCGCGCCGCGCGTCGTCGTCATCGGCGCCGGCGCCTTCGGCGGCTGGACCGCCCTGCACCTCCGCCGCCTCGGCGCGCACGTGACGCTCATCGATGCCTGGGGCGCCGGCAACAGCCGCTCGAGCTCGGGCGGCGAGAGTCGCGTCATCCGCGCGATCTACGGCGCCGACCGCATCTACAGCGAGATGGTGAAGCGCTCGTTCGAGCTGTGGGCGGAGCTCGATCCGCGGCTGTACGTCGAGACGGGCGTGTTGTGGCTCGTACGCGGCGACGACGCGTACGTGCGCTCGTCGCTGCCGATCCTCGCGGAGCTCGGATTTCCTGTCGACTCGCTCACGGTCGCGGAGGCGGCGAAAGGCTTCCCGCAGATCGACTTCACCAGCGTCCGATCGGTGTGGCTCGAGCGCCGCGCGGGCGCGCTCTTCGCGCGCATGGCCTGCGGCGCGGT
>DATELS010000147.1:0-6946 GCA_035276365.1 Thermoanaerobaculia bacterium | reverse complement strand
CAAGAGCGCGACGACGCCCGCGACATGCGGCGACGCGTACGAGGTGCCGTAGCCGAAGCGGAAGTCGCTCTGCGCGCTGACGACGTGCACGGTCGCGCCGAGCCGCGCGACGTCGTCGCTGCCGATCGACGCCACGGGCGGCAGCACGCCGGGCGGATTCACATTCGTGTAGAAGAAGCGCGGCTCGCTGTTGGCGACGATGATCGCCGATGCGCGCCCACGAACGAGGTTGCCGAGCGCGTCGCCGAACGGGTAGCTCGGGTCGAGTCTCACGAGCGCGACATTGCCCACGAGCGACGCGGGAATCTGCTCGCGACGTCCGGCGCCGCAGTCGATGAGCGCACCGGTGACGTCACCGAGGCGCGCGCCGAGGAAGGAAGTCGCGTAGATGTTGTCGTTGATCGTGGCGACGAGGCCACTCCCCTTCGCGGCGAGCGAGTAGACGTCGACGCCAGGCGTGGCGAGATCGAGCTCCCATCCATGATTCGAGAACGAGGCGACGTTCATCGCGTGATCGACCGCGCCGACCGCGATCGCACTATCGAACGCCGCGGGATAGTCGACCGCACCCGCCGCATTCCCCGCCGCGGCGACGACGACGATCCCCGCCGCCTCCGCCCGCTCGAGCGCGTGGCGCACGTCGTCGAGATGCACTTTCGCCGCGAAGGAGAGGTTGAGGACGTCGATGTGATGCGCGATCGCCCAGTCGATGGCGTGCACGAAGTCGGAGGTCTCGAAGCTGTTCTCTTTCCCGAAGATCTTCAGCGCATAAATCTGCGCGTCGGGCGCGACTTGCAGCACGACGCCGGCGACGAACGTGCCGTGCGCCTCGCTCGTTTCTTCTTCGGGCGTCGCGTCGTCATGCACGAAGTCGTAGCCGCCGCGATACGCCGCTTGCAGCGCGGGATGCGTCGCGTCGATGCCGGTGTCGACGATCGCGACTTTCACGCCCGCGCCTTTCGTGACGCGCCACAGCGCGCGCGCCTGCACCATCGTCACGCCGTAGTACGGCTCGGCGGCGTGGACGGAAATCGTGAGCAGAATCGCAACTAGCGCGCGCATGCGTGTTCGACACGCGTCGCCGTCCGAATCCTTCGCGGCGCCGCGCCGTGCTAACCTTCCATCGATCCGCAAGGAAGGAGATGCCGATGGTTTGCGCTGCCGGCAGTCGTGGGGAGGAGTTCACCGATCGTCCGTGGCGGAACTGGGCGGGCAATCTCAACTTCCGGCCGTCGCGCACCTTCCGCCCCACCACCCTCCCGGAGCTCGTCGCCGCGGTCGTCTTCGCCGAGCAGAACTCGATGCGCGTGAAAGCGGTCGGTTCGAGCTGGTCGTATTCCGAGGCGGCGGTGTCGGGGAATGTGCAGGTGGTGGTGGAGACGCAGCGTCTCAACCGCGTGCTCAACGGCACGACTCCGACCGACGGGATCGTACCGGGAGCGCTCAGCAACTTCGGTGCGACGCTCGCGGGGCAGCTCCTGCACGTCGAGGCGGGGATCAAGATCGACGAGTTGAACTGCGCCCTCGATTCCCGCGGCCTGGCCATGCACACCCTCGGCGGCGAGCGCGGTCAATCGCTCGCCGGCGTCATCTCGACCGGCACGCACGGCAGCGACTTCCGCCTGCCGCCCATCGCGGACGCGGTCCGCGCGATCCATCTCGTCGGGCCGGGTGGAAAAGAGTGGTGGATCGAGCGCGAGGGATCGCGCGCGATCACCGAGCAGTCGCGGATGGAAGCGCTGCGCGCGCGCGGCACGCTCTGCGCGGACCTGAGCTTGATCTACGACGACCGCACGTTCGCGGCAGCGCTCGTGTCGGTCGGCCGCATGGGAATCGTCTACTCGTACGTCATCGAAGCCGTGGCGGCGTTCCGGCTGCGCGAGACGCGCGAGCAGACGATGTGGTCGACGATCGAGGGACTGCTTCGCACGCCGCGGACGACCGAGGCGCCGATGGCGCTCGTGGCGCGCGGGTCGCGCTTCGTCGAAATCGTGATCAGTCCTTTTCGCGACAGCGCAAACGATCTTCCCTGCGTCGTCACGCGCCGCGACATTGCGCCGGCCTCCGCGCCGATCGTGCCGCGCGCCGCGGAGGACCAGCTCTTCGCCATGCTCTGCCGGCAGAACGATCTCGCGGCGATCCTCCGCCCGATGCTGCCGCTCGTCGACGCGGCGGCGCTCGGCGCATTCGGTCTCCTGCTCCTCGTGCCGTTCATCGGGCCGGGGCTCTTCGCCGCGGCGACGGGCGGATACGTCGCGCTGCGCATCGCGCTGCAAGCCGTCATCGACGCTGCCGGCACCGGCGCAAACCTCGGCGTCCTCCTCGCGCGCGTGTGCACGGCCGCGGCGGCGGTCGGGCAGTCGTGGATCGTGCGCGATCTCGTCGCGATGATCGTGCAGCAGATGCGCGGACCGTTGCCCGCACCCGGATTCGTGCTCGACCAGAGCTTCAAAGTGTCGACGCCGCAGCGCGACTGCCAGAGCTTCGGCGTCGACTCACCGCCGTGCATGCGCGAGATCGACGGCTTCGAGTTCGCGTTCAACGCCAGTCCGAACTCGTTCGGCTACGTCGACTTCATCAACGACGTGGCGGCGCTGGTGAACACCTTCCTCGCGCGCAACCGGCCGGTCGGACTCGCGCTGTCGCTGCGTTATACCGCCGCGTCGAGCGCGCTGATCGCGATGCAGCAGTTCCCGACGAACTGCATGATCGAGGTGATGATGCTGCGCGGTCTGCCGGGCAACGAAGAGTTCGTGCCGCAGATGGAAGATCTCGTCATCCGCCACGGCGGGATCGCGCACTGGGGACTGCTGAACCACAACACGGCCGCGCAGGTGCGCGCGTACTACGGCGAGAATCTCAACACGTGGCGTCGCGTGCTTCTGCGTTTCATCGACGAAGGTCCGTCCGCGCGCACGCAGACGTTCAGCACGACGTTCTCCGTCAATCACGATCTCGAGCCGATGCCGGGATGCAGAACGCTCCCGCCGGCCCTGGCGAATCTGCTCCGGATCGTTCTCGAGGCGATCGCGCGCCTCGGACGCCGTCGCGGCTAGCGTCTGCGTCGCCGTCTGCGCTTCGGCGCGGCCACTTCTTCCTGCGCGCGTTTCACGCGCACGGCGAACGCCTGCCATTGGCGAAACACGTCCACGTGTTTCCCCGACGACAGCGCGTAGAGCTCGAGCAGCGCGAGCGCGTCGTTGAACGGCTCGCGATAGACCGCGCGGAATTGCGAGCGTCGATCGGAGGGCGGCTCGAGCAAACGCCACAGCGTCTCCAGCGCCTGTTCGATTTGATGTCGCGTGCCGGCGGCGAGCGCCATGCGCGCGCAGAGCGGCTGGATCTGTTCGCGGATGTACGGGATCACCTCGCCCGTGCGCATGCGCGCGGCGCGGCGCTCCTCCTCCGCCTCGATCTCTTCGATCACCCACGGCAGCATCAGGACCGACAGCAACACCGCGTCCGAGATCTTGCGTCCCGCCTGCACCGTGCGGTCGAGGACTTCCAGCATCTTCCAAAAGTACGGCGCGCGGTCGCCGCGGATGGAGTTGTAGATCTCGGGCAGCAGCGGCTCGAGCAGCGCGGTGTCCACCATCAGCCGGATCGCGCCGCGCGACCATCCTCGTCGCAAGAGCTCGAGAATCTCCTCCGACACCCGCGGCGGCGACGCCTTGAGGATGTCGTTGCGGTGGCGCAGGATCCCTTCGTACGTTGCCGACTCGATCTCGAATCCGAGTCGCGACGCGAACTCGATCGCGCGCATCATCCGCACGGGATCTTCGCGGAAGCGCAGATCGGGATCGCCGATGACGCGCACGCGGCCTTCGCCGAGATCTTCGATGCCGCCGACGTAGTCGATGACGGAAAAGTCCGCGATGTTGTAGAAGAGCGCGTTAATCGTGAAGTCGCGGCGCCGCGCGTCCTGCAGCGGCGAGCCGAACGTGTTGTCGTCCGTGATCAGCAGATTCTCTTCCGAGTCGTCGTCGGGCGAAGGCACCGCGCGATCGGGCTCGCGGCGGAACGTCGCCACCTCCACGACCTGATCCTGGAAGATGATGTGCACGAGGCGGAAGCGGCGGCCGATGATGCGGCTGTTGCGGAAGAGGCGGCGCACTTCCGTCGGATGCGCGTCGGTCACCACGTCGAAGTCCTTCGGCGTGCGCGTCATCAGGAGATCGCGCACGCTGCCGCCGCAGAGATACGCGCGATAGCCGCTGCGATGCAGGCGGTACAACACCTTCAGCACGTTCTCCGGAATGCTGCGGCGCGAGATCGGATGCTCGCTGCGATCGATGACCACGCCGTCCGGGACCGCCGGCGCGCTGCTCTCCTCCACGTTGTCCGGCGGATTACTCGTGTCCATACGCGCTCACGCCGGGAGTGTAGTGGTAGCGGCTGTCGACGACGAAGAACGTCCGCCGCCAGCGGGTGTCGAACGGAAAGCGGATGAGGATCGTCGCGAGCTCTTTCGCCTTCTCGAACGTCGTGGCGTCGGTGCCGAGGGGCTCGTGGTCGAAGGACCAGTAGACGAGGAACGCGCGGCCTTTGATCGCCGCGCGCGGCACCGTGCCCCAGAAGCGCGAGTCGTTCGAGTCGTCGCGGTTGTCGCCCATCGCGAAGTACTCGCCGGGGGGGATGCGAAACGGACCGAAGTTGTCGCGCGAGCGATACGGCTCCGGTTGAAACTCACCGCCGGGAAACATCCGCTTGTCGACGAACACCGTGTACGGCTCGGCGAGCGGCTTGCCGTTGATCGACACCTGCTTGCCGCGCACCGCGATCGTCTCGCCCGGCAAGCCGACCACGCGCTTCACGAAGTCGATGTCCGGATCGCGCGGGAAACGGAAGACGATGATGTCGCCGCGGCGGACGTCGCGCAGCGGCACGAGCTTCGAGAGCACGCCGTCGCCCTTCGGTCCGTAGATGAACTTGTTGACGACGATGTGATCGCCCACTTTGAGGTTGTCTTCCATCGAGCCCGACGGGATCTTGAAGGCCTGGAAGACGAAGACGCGCGCGAAGTTGACGAAGACGATCGCGATCAGCAGCGCTTCCCAGTATTCACGGATCGTCGATTTCTCGCGTTCATCGGCTGCGGCCATGGGCGGGCGGGGTCCTCTTCCACTGATCTGCGATGAAGCCGGCGGCGAAGGATTGTATGACAGACGGCGGGACCTCGATCGTGTTGCCCGTGCGTTTGTAGTTGTCTGTGAGGGTCGCGTTTGTCGTGATCGTCAGGTGTTGCTGGTGGCTGGTTGCTTGTGGGTTCACGACGATCGCGTGTTTGGCGTCGAGCCACGCCGTTTCGTTGACGCGTTTCCAGAGCTCTGCGTCCGGCTCGCGCGTCGTGATGATGATTGCGCCGCGCGCGTTCTTCAGCAGCGCGGCGCGCGCGTCGCTCCATGCGAAGTCGTTCGCCACCCAGATCGCGAGCGGGAGACGCTCCTCGTATTCGATGTCGCGCGGCTTGAGCAGGATCGCGTCTTTCGCGAACGGTTCCACCTCCGCGTCGATCGTGACGGCGGGAGGGACGGTGATCTTTCTCGACGTCCCGTCGTACTTCAGCACCTCCACACGCTCGCTCGCGTCGGGCGTCGAGTACGCGACCGTGTAGTGCTCCGCCTCCGCGTCCCAGGTCAGCGTGCGGATCGTCGCGTTCGGAAACGCATTCGTGAGCTGCGTCGCGGTCGGGATGTGCACCGTGCGCACGGCGTCGCCGCCTTTCGCGCGGACGATGTAGCTCACCTTGTTTCCGCGCGGCGCCCACTGCACCGCCACTTCATCCGCGGGATCGGGACTCGGCATCCAGGAGATCGGACTGCCGTCCGAGGAGACGAGGCCGACGTCGAAGTTGTCGCGATCCTTGCGCTTCGCGGAGAAGACGACTTCGCCGCGCGACGCCGAGTAATCGAACGAATCGATCGCCGCAAACTCCTCGGTCAACGCCTTGTCGCCGTTGAAGAGACGCGCGTCTTTCGCGTGGATCGGTCCCCTCTCCGCGGTCACGGGGAGAGGGCCAGGGTGAGGGGCTTCATCGACTTTCGACCAGCCAACAGGAATCGGACTCAACCCTGTCGCGCACCCCGCCAAAACGAGCAGAACCGCCATCCATCGTCTCATCGCAAAACTCATTCTAAATCATTGAAACAAAAGAGCAAATACCTGTCACGCTCATTGCAAATAACCAACGATTATGGACCTGCAACGAGAGCTCATCGAATCGAGCAGCACGAAGGGCGGAGCGAAGAAAGGCATGCGTGCCTCCGCCGTCTCCATCGCCCTTCACGGCATGCTCGTGGCCGGCATCGTCTACGCCGGCACGCACAAAGTCACGCACAAAGTCGACGCGGAGAAACCGATCACCGCGTTCATCAGCCGCGGAGCGGCGCCACCGCCGCCGCCTCCCCCACCACCGCCGCCGAAGAGCAGCAGCGCGCCGCAGTCGACTCCGCGCGTGCAGCCGAAGCCGGTCGTCGTCCCGAAGATCACGCCGATGACGCCGCCGGTCGAGATCCCGAAAGAGCTTCCCGTGTTGAAGACGACGTTGCCGACGCCGACCGCGCCGGTCGTCGAGACGACGAACACGGAGCCGCCGAGCAGCGGCGCCGCGGACACGGGACCCGGTGACGCGGTGAACGGCGTCGCGGGCGGAGTGGAAGGTGGAGTCGCCGGAGGCATCGTCGGCGGCGAAGTCGGAGGAACCGTCGGTGGCGAGATCGGCGGAGTGAAAGGTGGCGAAGTCGGAGGCACCGTCGGCGGTCAAGTCGGCGGCACCGGCACCGGCACTTCCGGCGAAGGCACCGGCGGCAATGACGCGCCGGTTGAACCTCCGAGCGGACCGCTGCGCGTCGGCGGCAACGTGAAGGCGCCGGTCGCGGTCAGTCGCGCGAAGCCCGACTACACCGACGCCGCGCGCAAAGCAAAAGTCGCCGGCACAGTCGTCGTC
>DATELS010000146.1:0-5367 GCA_035276365.1 Thermoanaerobaculia bacterium | reverse complement strand
GTCGCTGTCGGCGCCATCTGGTGGCTCACGATGTTTCGCGATCCGCTCGCCGTCACGGGCGCGCTGCTCACGATCGCGGGCGTCGCATTTCTCTTCTTCCAACTGCGCTGGCAACGGCGTCAGGAGACGACCGGCGTGACTCCGTCGATCGCGTTCTATCGCGCGCAGCTCGAGCGGCGGCGCGACTTTCATCGCGGAAAGCTGTTCTGGTCGCGCATGGTCGCGCTCACGCCGGGACCGCTGCTCTTTCTCGCCGGATTCGCACGCGAGCACCCCGAAGTCATCGACACGCTGCGCATCGAACTGGCGGCATTCATCGTCCTCTACATCGCCGCGATCGTGCTCAACCTCGGCCTCGCGGCGAGGTATCAACGCCGTCTCAACGCACTCGATCAGGAGAACTCATGAGAATCCGATTCTTTTTCGCGCTGCTGCTGCTCGCGGCCAGCGTTCATGCATCCGAAGACATCCGCGCCATCCTCATCGATCGGATCGACGCACAGCAGCAGGGCGTCGGCATCGTCGTCGGCGTCATCGATCCGTCCGGACGCCGCGTCGTTTCGTACGGCACGTTCGCCAAGGACGACAAGCGCGCCGTCGACGGCGACACGCTCTTCGAGATCGGCTCGACGACGAAGGTCTTCACCTCGCTCCTCCTCGCCGACGCCGTGCAGCGCGGCGAAGTCGCGCTCACCGATCCGGTGTCGAAGTATCTGCCGAAGGACGTGAAGGTGCCGGAGCGCAGCGGCAAGCAGATCACGCTGCAGGACCTCGCCACGCACACGTCGGGACTCCCGCGCCTGCCGGCGAATCTCGCGCCGAAGGATCCGCTCAATCCGTACGCGGACTACACGGAGCAGCAGCTCTACGACTATCTGTCGCACGCCGAGCTCGCGCACGACATCGGCACGACCTACGACTACTCGAACCTCGGCGCCGGTCTGCTCGGTCACGTGCTCGCGCGACGCGCGGGCATGAGCTACGAGGCGCTCGTGCGCAAGCGCGTGCTCGAGCCGCTCGGCATGGGAAGCACCGCGATCACGCTCGGTGACGCGATGAAATCGCGGCTGGCGCCGGGGCACGATCCCGCGCGCAATCGCGCGAAGAACTGGGATCTCCCGACACTCGCCGGCGCGGGCGCGCTGCGCTCGACCGCGAACGATCTGCTCGCGTTTCTCGCCGCCGAGCTCGGGATCACGAAGTCGCCGCTCGCGAATGCAATGGCCGCGCAGCTCGCCGTGCGGCGTCCCGCGAACACTCCCGCGCTGAAGATCGCCCTCGGCTGGCACGTGCTGACGACGCCGGCCGGACACGAGATCGTGTGGCACAACGGCGGCACCGGCGGCTATCGCTCGTTCATTGCGTTCGATGCGAAGCAGAAGACGGGCGTCGTCGTGCTGTCGAACATGTTCACGAACGCCGGCGTCGACGACATCGGCATGCATCTGCTCGATCCGTCATCGCCGCTCGCGACGGCGGCGAAGACGCGCAAGGAGATCGCGCTCGACGAGCAGACGTTGCAGCGTTACGTCGGCCGCTACGAGCTCGCGCCGGGATTCATCATCACCATCACGCGCGAGGGCGCACATCTCTTCGGACAGGCCACCGGCCAGCCGCGCTTCGAGATGTTCGCGGAGAACGATCACGAGTTCTTCCTGAAGGTCGTCGACGCGCAGATCACGTTCAACGAAAACGGATTGATCCTGCATCAAAACGGCGCGAACGCGCCGGGCAAGCGCATCGAGTGATTACTTCAAGCCCTCGACGACGTACAGATCGCTGAGCAGCTTCATGACGCCGTACGCGTACACCTCGCCGTCGTTGTTGATGCGCAGGTACATCGTCGAGGCCGTGCCCGTCCTGTCCGTGGGAACGACGTCGCGCACCGGCGTGATCGCGCCGGTCGCGACGTCGACGCGATCGACGTGCAGGCCGTTCGGAATCGCCTTCGACACGAGCAGCGAACGCGAGTCGGCGGACCAGCGATGCGGCTCGCCGGCGACGGAGGCCACCGGACGAATCGCGTGTCCATCCCACGACACGACCGACGTCTTCTCATCCCCGCGACGGAAGAGCGCGATCTTCGTCGCGTCGGGCGACGGCAGAAGCACTTCGTCGAATGTCGCCGTGAGCGGGAGCTTCTCACGACGCGCGTCGTTGACGTTCTGAATCCAGACCTCGCTCCCGCCTGGTTTGACGGCGACGATCAGCAGGCGCTCGGTGCCGAACCACCACGCCGATTGCACGTTGAGGTTCCCGGTGTCGACCTTGCGCGTCTCCTCCGTCGCGACGCCGTACACGACGAGCCGCGCGGGCGTGGACGGAATCATCGCCAGCGCGTAGCGGCCGTCGGGAGAAAAGCCGAATGCATCGCCGTCGCCGAGGCGCGTGGGAGGCTTGCCGTCGAAGGTGGCGAGATACGTTTCGTACAAGCCGCCGGCGTCGCCGCCGTAGTTTGACAGCAGCATCGCCGAGCCGTCGGGAGACATGCCGCCGATGCTCGTGTAGCCGAACCACGAGAACTCGCGCTCCGGTCCTCCGCGCGGATGCACGGTGATCGCGCCGCGGTACGTGTCCGCGGCGACGAGCACGCGCCCGTCCGCGGCGATGTCCTGCACGATCGCCTGTCCCGGCACTTCCCACACGGTGCGCGTCTTTCCCTTCAGATCGACGGCGTACATGTGCAGCGAGCCGCTCGCACGCTGGCCGCTGAACCAGATCTCGTCGCCGTCCGGCTTCCACGCCAGTCCTTCGAGCGCGGCCCAGTCGACGACGAGATCGCGCTTGTTCTTTCCGTCGCGATCGATGATCGAGACGTTGCCGCGATCGTCGCCGTAGAACGGATGATCGAGAAACGCGATGCGCGTGCCGTCCGGCGCGACGCGCGGAAACGCGATGTAGCCCTGCGTGCGATAGAGCACGTTGCCGAGCGGACACTCGAGGCGATCCTCCGCGCCCACGCGTCGCACGACGACGAGCGCGTCGCCTTCGGGCGTCCAGTCCGCCCACTCCGCGCGATCGAGCATCTTGCGCGGCGAGCCGCCGAGGAGCGGGGCGCGCGCGAGGGAACCGGTGTTGAGCCACGAGTCGAACTGACGATTCATCGAGATCGCGAGCTCGCCTTTCTTCGACACGGACAGCACGTCCGCGTCCGGCAGATCGATCGGCACGGCCTCGGGTCCATCGAGCCGGCGCTGAAAGAGTTTGAACGGACTGCCTTCCCACGCCGCGCCGTAGATAATCGTTTGCCCGTCCGGCGCGAAGCGCGCGGTTTGAATCGTGCCGCGGCGAAACGTGAGCTGGCGCAAACGCGGCTGCGACGTCGTGCTCATGCCGCGGCCGAGGAAGTACGCGGCGCCGGCGACGATGAGCGCGAGCGCGGCGAAGAGCAGCGCACTCGGCACGCGCCGCTTCGCGGGCATCGCGGCAATCGCGGCCGAGGGAGCGGAGGTGTTCGAGACGGCGTCGAGCGCAAATGCGAGATCGCGCGCGGATTGAAAGCGCTGCTCGCGATCTTTCTCCAAACAACGCCGCACGATGCGATCGAGCGACGGCGACACATGTTGTCCCGACGCGCTGACTTCCGCGGGATCTTCGTTCAGCACCGCGCTCATCGTGTCGGCGGCGGTCGCGCCGCGAAACGCGCGGCGGCCGGAGAGCATCTCGTACAGGATCGCGCCGAAGGAGAAGATGTCGGTGCGCTGATCGACCTGTTGTCCGCGCACCTGTTCCGGCGACATGTAGCCGAGGGTGCCGAGGACGGTGCCGGGGGCGGTGTCGTCGCGGCGGTGCGTCATCGCGTCGGTCTTGTCGTCGCCGCCGGTGACGCCGAGCTTCGCCAGACCGAAGTCGAGGATCTTCACGCGGCCGTCGCGCGTGACGAATACGTTCTCGGGTTTGAGGTCGCGATGGATGATCCCCTTCTCGTGCGCGGTGGCGAGTCCGTGCGCGATCTGCATCGCGTACTCGATCGCCTTGCGCATCGGGATGCGCCCGCTCTCGAGCCGCTCGCGCAGCGACTCGCCTTCGAGCAGTTCCATGACGAGATACGGCGCGCCGCCATGCGTGCCGAAGTCGTGAACGGTGACGAGGTTCGGATGGTTGAGCGAGCCCGCGGTGCGCGCTTCCTGCTCGAACCGCCGCACGCGATCGGGATTGGAGGCGAAGGATTCAGGAACGACTTTGACCGCGACGTCGCGTCCCATGCGACTGTCGCGCGCACGAAACACCTCGCCCATCCCTCCCGCCCCAATGCGCGCGAGGATCTCATAGGGCCCGAGAAGCGTGCCGGCAGCGAGGGTCATGCGGCGGTCGGTGGATTATACGGAGCGGGATCGCGATCGGCCTTCTGCGCATCTTTAGGTTTCCTGAACCACCCTTGCGCCGATTCGTGTTATCGGTGTAGCGATGACGTCGCGTCGTGCTCTGCATGCCGTGCTTCCGTGGCTCCTCGCCCTCGGCGGGACGGGAGTCGTCACGGCGATCGGGCGCGCGATGCGGCTCAACGCGAATGCGGTTGGCTTCGCGTATCTGATCGTCGTCCTCATCGCGTCGATGCGCGGCGGGTTGTTCGCCGGCATGGCCGCGTCCATCGCCGCGACGCTCTCGTACAACTTCTTCTTCTTCCCGCCGCTGTACACCTTCACGATTCACGACGCGGCGAACTGGGTTGCGCTCGCGGCGTTTCTCGTGACGTCGGTCGTCGTCAGCCGTCTCGTCATCGCCGCGCGCGTGCAGGCCGAGCGCGCGGAGCAGCGGCGCAACGAGCTCGCGAGCCTGTACGGATTGAGCGTCGAACTCTTCACCGGCCCCCTCGGCGAAGCCGCGGGCCGCGCGCTGTCGCTCCTCGGCGCGCGCGAAGGTGGGCTCGTCCTGTTCGACGGCAGTCCGTACCGGCAGAACGTGCTCTGGTGGATCGGCGAGCGTCGCGACGAGATCGAGGAGCTGATCGCCGGCATCGGCCGGCACAAAGAGCCGCTCGAGATTTCGTCCGCGCTCGGACGCGATGTCTACCTGCCCTTTCTCGTCGGCGGCAAAACGACGGGCGCGCTCGTGGCGCGCGGCACCGAGGCATCACTCGCCGCGCTCGTTTCCGCCGCGCGACTCGTGGGACTGGCGGTGGAACGCGAACGCTTCATCGAAGAAACCGCGCACCTCGAGGCGCTGCGCGAGAGCGAGACATTGAAAACCTCGCTCCTGCGCGCGATCTCGCACGATCTCACGACGCCGCTCACCGCGATCACGCTGCACACCGAGGCGTTGCGGCGGAATGTGGACGACGATGCGGTCGCGGGAATCGCGAACGAGGCGTCGCGGCTGCATCGCCGCATCGACAACCTCCTCGCGATGGCGCGGCTCGAGGCCGGC
>DATELS010000145.1:0-5711 GCA_035276365.1 Thermoanaerobaculia bacterium | reverse complement strand
AGCACGCGATCCGCGTCGGACGTTGAGACGATTGCGCGCGCCTGCGACTCGCTGAAGAGCAGCGCGATCGCGTCGAGATCGTCCGCGTGTCCCGCGAGCTCGACGTGGCAGCCGATGCCGTCGACCGAGGATTCGGCGAGCGCGATCGCGAGCCCCCCGTTCGAGAGATCGTGTGCGCTGCGGATGTGCGGCTCGAGCGCGAGCAGTAATTCGACGAGCGCTTTTTCGCGATCGAGATCGACGCGTGGCGGCAGCGCCTGCGCGTCGGGCGCGAAGAGTTGCTGCCACTCCGAGCCGCCCAGTTCATCGTTCGTGATGCCGAGGAGGATCACGGAGAGGTTGGCGTCGGGGAAGGCGAGGCCGTGGCCGGCGCGATCGCTTTCGAGAATGCCCACCATGCCCACGGTCGGCGTCGGCTGGATCGCGCGGCCTTCCGTCTCGTTGTAGAACGACACGTTGCCGGAGACGACCGGCGTGTCGAGCGCGCGGCACGCGTCGCTGATCCCGCGGATGCATTCGGCGAACTGCCACATGATCTCCGGCCGCTCCGGCGAGCCGAAGTTGAGGCAGTCGGTGATCGCGACCGGACGTCCGCCCGACGCCGCGATGTTGCGCGCTGCCTCCGCGACGGCCTGCTTGCCGCCCTCGTACGGATCGAGAGAGCAGTACGACGGATTCACGTCCGAGGTCATGGCCAGCGCGCGTCCCGTTTCCTTCACGCGCACGACCGCGGCGTCGCGCTTCTCCGGACCGGCGATCGTGTTCGTGCGCACGGTCGTGTCGTATTGCTCGTAGATCCAATGCTTCGAGCAGAGGTTCGGCGACGCGATCATCCGCAACAGCGCGTCGGTGAGATCGCCGTCATTCACTCGCTCGCGCTGCAGCACGGGCGCAATGCCATCGGCAGACGCCGGCTTCGCCAGCGGCCGTTCGTACACCGGCGCCTCGGTCGAGATCGGATCGACGGGAATCGCCGCCGCTTCCTCGCCATGCCAGAAGAGTCGCACGAAGCCGTCGTCCGTGACTTCGCCGACGACCGCGGCGTTGAGGTCCCACTTCTCGAAGGTCCGAACGACTTCGGACTCGCGGCCCTGCTTCGCGACGATGAGCATGCGCTCCTGCGACTCGCTGAGCATGATCTCGTACGGCGTCATGCCGCTCTCGCGCATCGGCACGCGGTCGAGGTGCATGCGAATGCCGGTGCCCGCGCGTCCGGCCATCTCGAACGACGACGACGTCAGTCCCGCGGCGCCCATGTCCTGAATGCCGACGATCGCGTCGGAGTCCATGATCTCGAGACACGCCTCGAGTAAGAGCTTCTCCGTGAATGGATCGCCGACCTGCACGGTCGGGCGCTTCTCTTCCGAGGCTTCGTCGAATTCGGCGGAGGCCATGGTCGCGCCGTGAATGCCGTCGCGTCCCGTCTTCGACCCGACGTAGATCACCGGATTGCCGACGCCGCTCGCCGTGCCTTTGAAAATCTTTTCCGCGCGAGCGACGCCGAGAGAGAAGACGTTGACGAGGATGTTGCCGTTGTACGAGGAGTGGAAGGAGGTTTCGCCGCCGACGGTGGGGATGCCGATGCAGTTGCCATAGCCGCTGATGCCGCGCACGACTCCGTCGACGAGGTACTTCATGCGCGGCGCATCGAGCTCGCCGAAGCGGAGCGAGTCGAGCGACGCGATCGGACGCGCGCCCATGGTGAAGATATCGCGGAGGATGCCGCCGACGCCCGTCGCCGCGCCCTGATACGGCTCGATGAACGACGGATGGTTGTGCGACTCCATCTTGAACGCGGCCACCCAGCCGTCGCCGATGTCGATCACGCCGGCGTTCTCGCCCGGCCCCTGCACGACGCGCGCGCCGGACGTCGGGAACTTGCGCAGATGCACGCGGCTCGATTTGTACGAGCAGTGCTCGGACCACATGACGGAGAAGATGCCGAGCTCCGTGTAGTTCGGCGCGCGTCCCAGGATCTGCTCGATGCGCGCGTACTCCTCGTCCGTGAGGCCGTGCGACGCGATGAGCTGAGGCGTGATTTCCATGGCGCGCGATTGTATCGTCGCGGCCGTTTTACAACTCGATCTCGCGCGCACCGTCGTCGCGTACGCGGATCGTGATCTCGACATGGCCTTCCTCGAACTCTTCGAACTCGCGTTTCGGCCACTCGATCAGTTTCACGCCCGGACCGGAGAGCAGTTCGGGGATGCCGATCTCCAGCCACTCGCGGCGATTTTCGGAGAGGCGGTAGCCGTCGATGTGGATGATCGGTGGGGCGTTGCGGCGCGGGTATTCGTGGACGATCGCGAACGACGGCGACGCGACTTCGTGCGGATCGGCGCCGAGCTCCGCGGCGATGGCGCGCGCGAGGAACGTCTTGCCGGCGCCGAGGTCGCCGGTGAGGTGAACGACGGCATCGGGGGAGAGCGTGCGCGCGATCTCGCGTCCGATGCGCTCGGACTCTTCTTCGGATGTTGCGATGTATTTCGTCACGCGGCGCGCACCCTTTGAATCGCGTGAGGAATGCGGTCGGCGAGGTCCATCGCGGCGAGGCCGGTGTCGCCCATCTCCTCGCGCAGCAGATCGCCGGCGAAGCCGTGCAGGTAGACGGCGGTGCAGGCGGCGTCGAGCGGATCGGTGCCGCGCGCGAGCAGCGCCGCGATCATGCCCGACAGCACGTCGCCCATGCCGCCGCTGGCCATGCCGGGATTGCCGGTCGGGTTCACGTACACGTGGCCGTCCGGCTCCGCGACCAGCGACTGAAATCCCTTCAGCACCACCACCGCGTTGCACACGCGCGCGGCGTCGCGCGCGGCGCGGATGCGATCGGCGTTGATCGACGCGGTATCGGTGCCGAGGATGCGGGCGAGTTCGCCGGGATGCGGGGTGAGCACGCGCGGGAGCGCGCGCGGATTGAGCTCTTGTGCGCGTCCGGCGAATGCGTTGAGCCCCGAGGCGTCGATGACGAGCGGAAGCTCGATTGTGCTCGCGATCGCGCGCGTGTGCTCGTGCGCGGCGTCGTCATCGGGCAGGCCGGGTCCGAGGAGTGCGGCGGATTTGTTCGCGAGAAACTCGCGCACATCGTTGCCCGAGTACGTCATCGACTCGATCGACGACGCATGCACGAGTCGCGCGGTGTCGGCATCGGTCATCACCGTCACGAGTCCGGCGCCGGTGCGGATCGCGCCGCGCGCGGCCATCACCGCGGCGCCGCTGCGCCCGGGCGAGCCGGCGATCACGGCCACGTGTCCGTACGTGCCCTTGTGCGTCGACGCCAGCCGCGGCGCGACGTGCGGCTGCACATCCTTCGGCGTGATCAGCGCGAGCGTCACCGCCTCGTCTTCGATGGCCGCGTCGGGAATGGAGATGTCGGCGACGATCACTTCGCCGCAATACAGCGACGCCGGCTCGAACACGTGACACAGCTTCGGCGCGGCGAACGTGACGGTGACCTCGGCCTGCACGCACGGATCGAACGGCTGATGCGACGACGCGTTCGCGCCGCTCGGCAGATCGATCGCGACGACGGGGATGCGCAGATCGGCGAGTCCGCAGATCACGTCCGCGTACATCCCTTCCGGCGCGCGGTTGAGGCCCGTGCCGAAGAGCGCGTCGACGATCACGTCCGCGTCCGCGGCGTGCGCGAGATCGCCTTCGTCGCGCACGTCGTGAATGGGGATGCCGAGGCGCTCGCAGATTTGGAGATTGGTGAGGGCGTCGCCGGAGATGCGCGCGCGATCGCCGGCGATGAGCAGCACCGGCACGACGCCGCGATTCTCGAGATGGCGCGCGACCGCGAAGCCGTCGCCGCCGTTTTGTCCGGTGCCGCAGAGCAGCGCGGCGCGCTCGATGTTCGGGTAATGCTCGAAGATCGCGTCGACCACCGCCAGCGCGGCGTTCTCCATCAGCACGATCGATGGGACGCCGAAGCGCTCCGTGGCGCGGCGGTCGATGCGGCGCATCTGTTCGGAGTCGAGAATCTTCATAACGATGAGCGATGAACGATGAACGATGAACGATGAACGTGCGAGACGCGCACATCGTTCATCGTTCATCGTTCATCGTTCATCGTTTCACGCCTTCGCGCAAGAGCGCGCCCAACTCGCCGTCGCGTGCGTCGGCGGCAAACCGCGCCAGATCGGCAGACGTGTCGATGTCGTAGCGCTCGGGCAGCACCGCGACCGTGCGCTGCATCGCCGCGATCTTCTGCATCGTCGCGGAGAAGACGCGCGGCGTGCTCCATTCGATGTCCTGGAAGATCGCGGGATCGAAGGCGAGGGCGCGGCAGCCGATGAGATAGTAGCCGCCGTCCGTCGCCGGACCGATCACGAACTCGCAGGAGTCGAGCAGCGCGAACGCGTGATCGATCAGGTCGCGCGACAGCGTCGGGGCGTCGACGCCGATGGCGACGATCTTCTGCGTGCGATGGAAGAAAAAGCGCTCGGAGAACGCCATCGACAAACGGTCGCCGAGGGTGGCGCCGGTCTGCATCGCGGCGGAGTGCGCGCCGAACGCGCGACGCAGCAGCGCGCCGTTCGCGCCGCGCGTCGGCGGCCAGAGAAACTCGATCTCCGTGTCGCGCGACGGCGCGCCGACGTTCGCGATGAGATCGCGCAGCATCGCCTCGTACACGGCGAGCGCGCGCGCGTCGCCGATGTCCGCGGCCAGGCGCGTCTTCACGCTGCCGAGTTCCGGGAGCCGCGCGAAGACGAGCAGCCGCTGCGGCGGCGGAGGGATCGTCGCGAAGTTGCTCGTCACGAGGGGCGAGTATATTTCGCAGCCCGTATAATCGATCGCGTCTCATGGCCTCAGGCAAGGACCGCCGCCGCTCCGAACGATTTCAGACTGCATCGATTCCGGTGCAGCTCTCCGACGTCAACGGCGAGCTGATCGACCTCAGCCTGCACGGCGCGGCGGTCATCCATCGCTCGCCGGTCAAAGCTGGCGCCGCGGCCACGCTCATCTTCCCGAGCTACGGCGGCATCTACATCCCGTGCGAGGTGCTGCGCTCGATCGTGCAGGTGCGGCGCAGCGACAAGGGTCCGGAGTACGTATTCCGCTCGGCGATCGTGTTCTCGCCGCTCTCGGCCGATCAGGAGCAGCCGCTGAAGGAATTCCTCACGATCCAGATGGAGCGGCTGGAAGAAGCGAAGCGTCAGGCGGCCGCAGCGCAGAGTACTCGCTGAAGATGCCCATCTCGACGCGGCGTTGCGCGTCGACGAGTCCCGCGGCGAGCATGGCGTCGAGGATCACGCGCGGGCGCACGCAGTCGCGCGTCGTCTCCCAGTAATAGCGGTAGAGCTGCGCGGCGCGCGCGCTGCGCGTGCGCATGCGGATCACGGCAGGGACGATGCCGCCCATGTAGGCGCCGAGGAAGGCGCGGGCGAGGCGGGAGTCGGGCGCGGTGATCTCGAGCACGAGCAGCTTGCCGCCGGGACGCAACACGCGGCGGCACTCGCGGAACACGAGCTCGAGGTCGGCGAAATGGCGGAGCGCGTAGCCGATCGTGATGAGGTCGAACGACGCGTCGCGCACCGAGAGCGACTCGGCGACCGATTGCACTTTCGGATTCGCGGCGCGTCCGGAGACGAGCATGCCCAGACTCGCGTCCATGCCCACGATCGCGCGCGGATCGTTCGTGAGCTGCACCGCCGCGCGCGCGACGACGCCCGTGCCGCTCGCGAGATCGAGCAGCTTCATTCCGGGCGCGA
>DATELS010000144.1:0-3939 GCA_035276365.1 Thermoanaerobaculia bacterium | reverse complement strand
GGTCGAGGAGATGGAGCGGCGTGTCGTGCGGCTCAACATGCGGCGCTCGATCCTCGAGCCGGAGTGGGCGGCGAGCACCGCGCGACTCGAGCTCGTGCCGAAGCCGTCGACGTCGTACGAGACGGCGACGCGCGTCGCCGCGCAGCTCGCGGAGCGCACGCTGCCCGCGGAGCGGCGCCGCTTGCCCGATGGTCGTTTTTTGCGCGTCATCCCCGCGGGCGCACCGACGTCGCCCGATGAGGCGCCGCAGCGCGCCGACCTCTTCTCGCGCGTGTTCGAAGGCGGCACCATCGAGAGCGCATTCACGCCGCGCACGACCATCGTCACCGGCCGCCTCACGCGCGAGCTCGGACGCTACGTCCTGCCCGTCACCGTGCACGTTCCCGGCTTCGAGGAAGAGACGCTCGCGCATCGCGTCGACATCGATCGCGCGTTCGCGAGCATGGCCTTGCCGCCCGGCACGTTGCTCGAGCGGCCGTCGCTGTCGAAGTGGACGTTCTCGAAAGAAAAGCTGCGCCTCTTCGGACTGGCCGCGTTCCTGCCGCTGCTTCTGCTCGCGGCGGCGTGCGTCGTCCTCAACTCCGGCATGCGCGCGAGCATCGCGGCGATTCCCGCGGTGATGGGCATCGCCTGCGCCGCGCCGCTGCTGCTCATCACCGAGTCCGAAGTCGACGAGATCACGCTCGTGGCGATGGCGGCGGCGATCTGCTGCGCGATGCCGATCGCGATCGACGCCGTCATTCGCGCCGGTGCGACCACGCGCCGCACATACCGCGCGGTACGGAGCGCGTTCGTGCCGCTCGCCGTCTCCGCGATCGCCGCCGCGGCGCTGCTGGCGATTCCCGCATCCGCCGCAGAAGCATTGCGCAGCGGCTGGCGCGCGCCGCTCGTTGCCGGCGCAGCCGTGCTCTTCGTCGCCATCGGCAGCGCGTCCGTCGTTCCCGCGGCAATCCTCATCGCGTTGCGCGAGCTGAAGCGCCGCGGCGGCAGCGTCGCGCGTGCGACGCGCAATCCTGTCGAATGGACTCGCGACGAGGTGCCGTCGCTCGGAGTCGCCAGTCTCACGAAAACGTACGCCGCGGGCTTCCGCGCGCTGCATCAAGTCTCCTTCACTCTCACTCCCGGCATCGTCGGTCTCCTCGGACCCAACGGCGCGGGCAAGACCACGCTCCTGCGCACGATCACCGGTTTGCTCACGCCGACGCGCGGCCAAGTCGTGTGGCGCGGCGTGGCCGTCACGCCGGAGAATCTTCCCGCGTATCGCCATCACGTCGGCTTTCTGCCGCAGGAGTTCAACGCGTACTCCGGCCTCACCGCCGCGCAGTTCCTCGACTACTGGGCGATCGAGCGCGGTGTGTCCGATCGTCGCGCGCGCGTCGCGGAGATCGAGCGGTTGCTCGAGATGGCCGGACTGACCGAGCACGCGAATCGCCGCGTGCGCGATTTCTCCGGCGGCATGCGCCAGCGCATCGGCATCGCGCGCGCGCTCATCGGCGATCCCGCGCTCATCGTCGTCGACGAGCCGACGACGGGACTCGACATCGAGGCGCGTACGCATTTCCGTGAGCTGATGCGATCGCTCGCCGCGGAGCGCATCGTCATCCTCTCCACACACATCGCCAGCGACGTCGAGGCCACCGCATCGCGTCTGCTCGTGCTCGTGAAAGGCACGCTGCGTTTCGACGGCACGCCCGACGCGCTCACCGCCGCCGCGCGCGGCCGCGTCTTCGAAGCCGTCGTCGACGATCACGACGCGCGCGTGCTGAGCCGCGTGCATCGCATCACGAAGCGCGTCCGCACGCCGGACGGCATTCGCATCCGCGCCGTCGTTCGCGCTGAAAGCATCCGCGCGGGCAGTCGATTGGAAGGAGAAGCCGTCGAGCCGACGCTGGAAGAAGCGTACTTGGCGATGGCCAGCGAAGGAGACGTCCGCGTGGCCACGTTCTCGTTCCTGGCGGAGTCGTTTGTTGGCGAAGCATGGCGTCCCCGGCAGGGATCGAACCTGCGACCCACAGCTTAGAAGGCTGTTGCTCTATCCGACTGAGCTACGGGGACTGACCGAATTGAGAATTGAGAATTGAGAATTGGGAATGAAAACCTAACGCCGCGCGAGCTTGACGCCTCTCATTCTCAATTCTCAATTCCCAATTCTCAATTCGCGCCGAAGGCGCGCGATTGGTCGGGGCGAGAGGATTCGAACCTCCGACCCCCTGCTCCCAAAGCAGGTGCGCTACCAGACTGCGCCACACCCCGACACTTGTGCGGCCAACAGGCCGTGGCCATGCCTCATTCCGCGGCGCGGCTAGACCGCGCGTGCGGTGGCGCGGCCGTCGAGCGTGCGTGGCGGCAGTGCCTGCATCCACTTCGCGCAGTCGGCTTTTTCCAGCAGGAACTCGAACGTCGCGCCGTGCGAACGGAGGCGCAGCACCTCGTGATTCGTGTCGTGGCTGCGGCCCGTGGCGAGGTCCTGCGAGTACTCGATCTCGTCGATGCGATCGAGATCGAACGATGCCTCGAGATCGGGATTCTCGTAGTATAGCGCCGTCTCCGTGAGCGACAGCGCCACCGGAATCTTCTCCACGCCCTCGACATAGTCGGCGCGGCAGACGAGCTTCGAGTTGGCGCGGCGCTTCTCCATGAATGCTGCGACCAGATCCTTCTGCCGGACCTTGAGGAACACCACGACCATTGCGATCAAGACGATCCCCAACACCACGGTCAAGAGCTCGGACATGCCTAACCTCCTGTGGCTAATTTGCGCTTACTGAAAATGTAATCCTTTTCCGAGCAAACGACCATCAAAATCGATGGGTCGCACTAGAATGCGTCGCGATGAGCGCATCGCGGCGCAAGACGCGGAACGAGCATTCGTCGGGCGGCGCCGTCATCGCCGTGCGCGAGGGAAAGCCGCATGTCGCGCTCATCGCCACGCGCGGCCGAACGCGCTGGGGACTGCCGAAAGGCGCGGTCAGCCAGGGGGAGACGTCCGAGGCGGCGGCGCTGCGGGAGGTGAGGGAGGAGACGGGGATCGAGGCGCGCATCGTCCGTCCGCTCGACACCATCGAGTACTTCTTCCGCGTCGGCGACACGCTCATTCACAAGCGCGTCGACTTCTACTTGATGGACTACGTCGCCGGAGAGCTCGAGCCGCAGCTCAGCGAGGTCGACGACGTGGAGTGGGTCGAGCTGACTTCGGCGTTGCAGCGCGCGAGCTTCGACTCCGAGCGGAAGCTGCTCGAGATGGCCGTGAAGCAGGTTTCTTAGAAGAGAGCTTGCTCGCCAGCGTCGGCGCCTTGCGCGACGCCGCCTTGCGGTTGCTGATCCAGACGTTCTCCGGCCCGATCTCTTCCACCGTCAGGTTCGACACGACCGAGCGCGGCGCGACCTTCGTCACGTCCACGGTCTCGCTCGCGAACTCGTCGCGATGCTTGAGCAGCAGCCACTCGTTGCCCTTGTCCGACTTGCCGCGCCCGGCAATCTTCACCAGCGCCCACTCGCCGAACATCTTCTTTCCGTTGAGGCGGAACGTCAGCTTTCCGGACTTCAGCGCCTTCACCGGATCGTCGCCCGGCTCGATGAACTGCCACGTGCCCGTGTCCCAGATGATCACGTTGCCCGCGCCGTAGTTCCCTTCCGGGATCACGCCCTCGAACGACCCGTAGTCGTACGGATGATCCTCCGTCATCATCGCCAGGCGCTTCGTCGTCGGGTCGTACGACGGACCTTTCGGAATCGCCCACGACTTGAGCACGCCCTCCATCTCCAGGCGGAAGTCGTAGTGCAGATGCGACGCGCGATGCTTCTGAATGACGAACATCGGCAGCTTGCTCTTCTTCGGCTTGCCGCCGGACGGCTCCGGCGTGTCGCCGAAGTCGCGCATCTGTTTGTATTTCTTCAGAAGATCCGGCACGCGCTATCCCGCCTTCCTCTTCTTCTTCG
>DATELS010000143.1:0-7074 GCA_035276365.1 Thermoanaerobaculia bacterium | reverse complement strand
TCTCGGCGACGGCGTGGAAAGGCTGGCGCGCGTACATCGACGGCCACCGCGTCACTCCCCGCTTCGCCAACCACGCCTTCCTCGGCGTCTACGTTCCCGAAGGCGCGCATCGCGTGTCGCTGCGCTATCTCCCCGAGTCCTTCACCCGGGGCCGCAACCTCTCGCTGGCGACGCTGATCCTGCTCGTGTGCTACAAAGCGCGGCGCCCGTGGTTGCGATCCTCCTCTACCTCGTCACCTCGATCGCGCTGACCGCGCTGTGGCGCCGCTACGTGCGCCCGATGACGAACGCCGCGGCTCTCGTGCTCGTCCTGCTGCCGTTCTGCTTCTGTGGACGCGCACTGCTAACCGGACGCGTGTACGCGCCGATCGACATGCCGTTCATGTCCGAGCCGCTCATCGACTACAAGCCGGACGTCGGCATCAAGGACGCGCACAACGGCTGGCTCTCCGACCTCTACATGCAGATGATCCCGTGGCAAAGCGCGGTGCGGCAGTCGCTCGCGCACGGGCAGTGGCCGCTGTGGAACCGGCACATGCTCGCGGGCAGCATCCTCGCCGCGAACATGCAGGCCGCGCCCTACGATCCCCTGCAGCTCCTCGGCTTCCTCATTCCGCATCCGCAGGCGCTGACGTTCGGCGCCGCGATGACGTTCTTCATCGCCGCGCTCTTCACCTTCTCCTTCGCACGATCTCTCGGCTTAGGAGAAATCGCCTCGTTCATCGCCGCCGCGGCGTACATGTTCAACTCCCTCTCCGCGTTCTTCGTCGGCTGGCCGATCGGACGCGCATGGACGTACTTGCCGCTCGTCTTTCTCGGCGTGCGCATGGTCGTGCGCGAGACGAATCTGCGCGCGGCGATCGTGCTCACCTCCGCGTTCGTGCTCCTCATCTTCGCGGGACATCCGGAGACCGTGCTGCACGTGGTCGTGCTGGGAATGGTGTGGGGAATCTACGAGTGGCTGCAATTGCGCAGCGGCCGCGCGATCGCGCTCGCGTGTCTCTGCGGCATCCTCGCCCTCCTCCTCACCGCGATCTCGCTGCTCCCCTTCTCCGCCGCCGCGCCGCACACGGTCGAGTACCACGTGCGCCACGACCTCTACGCGCTGACGCCGTTCACGATCGCGCCGAACCTGATCACGCAGCGCATCGGCGGGTCGCTCTTCCCCTTCTACGGCGGGCAGCCGTGGCGCGGCAACTCGACCGACATCTGGGAGCCGACGTCGCTGCGCAACGGCAGCATCGTGCTCGCGCTCGCGCTGGCAGCGCTCGTCCTCGCGCCGCGCCGCCGCGACACGTGGTTCTTCTTCGTGCTCGCGTTCTTCTGCATCGGCGCGGGACTGAACGTCTATCCGTTCGCGCAGATCCTGCACTCGCTCCCGCTCTTCAACATCACGCTCAACGAGCGACTCGGCTTCGCTGCCTGCTTCTCGCTGGCGATGCTCGCCGGCATCGCCATGGACGCGTGGGGCGCGTCGCGCACGCGCGTCGCCGCCCTCGTCATCGCCCTCCTCGGCATCTCCCTCGGCATCGGCGCGAGCATGCTGCGCGACGGTCAAATCAAGATCGGCGTCGATCCCGACGTCTTCTCGCTCGCCGTCCTGTGCGAGCTCATTCCGCTGGCGATTCTCGCGGTCATGCTCGCGCTGCGCGTCCCCGCGCGCACCGCGCTGCCCGTCACCTTCGGCCTGCTCCTGTTGCAGCGGACGATCGAGGACGGCTCGATCTATCCCGCGCATCCGGAGTCGATGTTCTATCCGCGCATCCCCATCCTCAAGCACATGCAGGACGATCCGGACAAACCGTTTCGCATGGTCGGACTGCACTTCGCCTTTCTCCCCGACGCCGCGGCGCTCTACGGACTCGAAGACGCGCGCGGCTACGAGGCCATGACCTTCCGCCGCCTCTTCGAAACGTATCCGTGGTGGTGCAAGCCGCAAGGCGCGTCGTTCAACAACGTCTTCGACAAGACGCGTCCGTTCCTCTCGATGCTGAACGTGAAGTACGCGATCGGCTCGCTCGACGCGCAGCCGGACGACCAATGGAAGCTCGTCGTCGAAGATCGTCACAGCCGCCTGCTCGAGAACACGCGCGTCCTGCCGCGCGCGTTCATCCCGCATCGCGTGCGCTACGCGAAAGACGCGCAGGGGATTCTCACCGGCATCGCGTCGACGACCGACTTCGCCGAAGTCGGCTTCATCACCGCGCCGAACTATCCACCGCACGAGATCTACAACGGACCGGGCACGCTGAAGATCCATCGCACCGGCGCCGACTACGACATCGACGCGCAGATGGATCTCGACGGCTGGGTGTTCCTCACCGAGAGCGCGTGGCCGGGCTGGCGCGCGTACATCGACGGCAAGCGCGTCGACACCCAATACGCGAACCACGCCTTCCTCGGCGTCTTCGTGCCGAAGGGACACCATCGCTTGAAGATGGTCTTCCGTCCGGAGGCATTCACGCGCGGGAGGAACATCACGTTCGCGACGATCGCGGGCCTGATCGTCTTCTTCGCGCTACGGCGCTACCGACTGCAGAAGCCACGCGCCGTAGCCGTCTGACGTCGCGACGTCGCTCATCACGACGAACTCCGGCACCTCGTACGGGTGCAATCGAAAGAGCGCTTCGCGCAACGCATCGACACGCTCGTCCGCCGTCTTGATGATCAGCAGTTGCTCGTCGTCCGTCGCCACGCGGCCTTCCCAGCGATAGACCGACTGCACGGCGTCGATGATGTTCACGCATGCGGCGACGCGCGCGTCGACCAGCGCATGCGCGAGGGAGCGCGCGTCGAAGTCCGCGCCGACCGTCGTCAGCACGACGACCGGCTTCATTCGCGGCGCACTGCGGACGCGACGAGCGTCGCGGCATCGTGCGCGGCGGCGCGCGCCACGCGGCGGTACTGCGCCCACTCCGCGACCGGCAGCGCGAACACGGCGAAGAAACTGCGGTCGCCGACGCCGATGCTCGTCGGCAACAGCGCGGACGTGCGTTTCGAGATCGGCTCGTTCGCGAGCACCTCGAGCGTCTGCCCGTCGTACACGCGCAGTTGCGCGGCCACGCGCGAGACGACGTACGCGAGCGTCACGTCCGCGTTCGCGCCGCCGACACCCAGGCCGCCGTAATCCTCGCTCACCGGTTCGCCGCCGATCACTTCGACGAGGTAGTCCGCGCCGGTCGATCGGAGACGCGCGGCCTCGTCGAACGTCATGTCGGACTCGAACACGTCGAAGCCCTGCTCGCGCAGCTCCTTGCGCATCGCGCGCAGGATCGCCGTCGACGCGCCGGCCTCGCGCTCGTCGTCGTACTGCATCATCGGACGGAGGATGCCGATGCGGATCTCCGACTTCGCCGCATCGCGTTTCGCATCAAACGCGAATGCGACGCCCGGCACGAGGAGCAGGAAGAGGGCGGCAGACAGGCGTTTCATGAGTGTTAGTCTATCCCCGTTGAGGCGCATTTTCCTCCTGCTGCTCCTCGTCCTCCTGGCCTGGCTGGCGTGGGAGCTCATCACCTTTCCCGACGTCGAAGAGCTGAAGACGTCGCCGCCGAAGACCACCGCGTTCATGGAGCAGCGCAAGAAACAGTTGCGCCGCGACGGCAAGAGCGACGACCTCGAATGGACGTGGGTGCCGTACGGCCGCATCTCGCCGTCGCTGCGCCGCGCGGTGCTCGTCGCGGAAGACGATTCTTTTTACGAGCACGAGGGCGTCGACGTGAAGGCGATGCGCGAGGCGTTCGAGCGCAACTGGAAGCGGAAGAAGCTCGCCGCGGGCGGCTCGACGATCACGCAGCAGCTCGCGAAGAACCTGTACCTCTCGCCGTCGCGCAACCCCGTGCGCAAGATCAAGGAGTATTTCATCGCGCGCGCGCTCGAGAAGCATCTGACGAAGAAGCGCATCCTCGAGATCTACCTGAACGTCGTCGAGCTCGGAGAGCGCGTGTATGGCGCGGAGGCCGGCGCGCAGCATTACTTTCACAAGTCCGCGCGCGCGTTGAGCGCAACCGAGGCGGCGCTGCTCGCGGGCTGTCTGCCGAATCCGCGGATCATGAATCCCGGACATCCGAACAAGCGTCTGCGCTTTCGCCAGCGCATGATCCTCTCGCGCATGCGGCGCTGGGGCTATCTCTTCGAGCGGCAGGTGCTCGCGGAGAAGAAGCCCGCCGCGGAAGAACCAACGCCCGCGACGGAGACGACGGCGACGACGCAAACCGAGACCGCGATCGACACCGCGGGCACCGCGCCCGTGACCGATACCGATCTTCCTCCGCCCGAAACCGACACGAGCGACACCACGTCCACCGAGACGCCTCCAACAGAAACGAGCACAACCGGAACAACAGGCGCACAATAGGAGTTGTCGGCTTCTGTTGCACGCGCAGACTCAGACACTTGGCTCGCCATCCCCTCGAGCTGGTCCGCGTTTTGCCCTTTGCGCTTCAACGTGACGATCGACGACTTCAGAACCATCTGCCCGTGCCAGCATCACGCGCGGCGCGAATTCTGGCGGCGCGGTCTTCGCGTCGCATCACGAGTCGCGGCCGTGCTCGTGAGCGTTCCGCTTGCATTCGCCGCGCTCGATCTCCCGACGTCCGCCATGGACATCAACCTCGCCGCGCTCCGCGACCTCGGGCCGCGCGCCGCGAAAACGAAAGCCACATCCGCGCAACTGCCGATCTTCACCACGCCAGCGATGCGCGAGCAGTTCCTCAAGCCGCATCTGCGCACGGTGACGCTCGACGTGTTCAAGGAGGCGTACTTCCGCGACCACGTGCCGTACGGTGCGATCATCTATCGCGAGGCGGTGAAGAACGATCTGCCGCCGGAGCTCGTCGCCGCGATGGTGCACACGGAGTCGGACTTCCGTCCCGAGCTCGTGTCGCACAAGAGCGCGCAGGGTCTGATGCAGATCATCCCCGACACCGCCCGCGACCTCGGCATCGCCAATCCGTTCGATCCCGAGGAGAACATCGCGGCGGGGACGAAATACTTTCGCTACCTGCTCAATCGCTTCGAGAGCGAGACCATCGCGCTCGCCGCGTACAACGCGGGCGAGGGCAACGTCGAGCGCTGCCGCTGCGTCCCGCCGTTCCAGGAAACGCGCGACTACATCGCGCGCGTGAATCGCCGCACCGATCGCTATCGCCAGCGCGTGCACACGACGTACTTGGCCGCGCTCAATCAGTAGTCGCGCCCGGCTCCGAAGTTACAATGCCCTCATGCATCACCCGAAGGGCGAAGAGCGCCGCGAGTTCCAGCGGCTGCGGCTCGACACTCCTCTCTCCGGCAACTTCGGCACTGCTCCCGTCACCATCGTCGAGGCGGGCGTTCTCGGCGCGCGACTCGTGCATGCGGATTCGCTCGACGAGCGCGGCGAGCTTCAGTTCGCGTACGACGGCCACGACATCCGCATGCGCTGTGAAGTCGTGCGCACCTTCGACGCCGATCCGCTGCGCTACCCGGGCGGCGGACGCGTCTCCGGACTGCGCTTCCGCGCCGCGGTCGGCGACTCCGGCGATCACCTGCGCGTGATGCTCGCGGAGCTCGTGACGCGCGCGCTCGAAGAGCGCGGCGACTCGTCCGCGACGCGCATTCGCCTGCGCGCGATCGACGGCGATCGCACCGTGCGCGGCACCGATGCGCAGTTCGTTTCCTATCGGTTCGACAGCGGCGCGTGGCGCAAGCGTTACGTCTTCCTGCCCGAGCAGCCGGCGCTCGGCTTCACCGTCGCGCGCGGCGAAGATCCCGACGAGATGCATCGGCTCTGCGAAGTGTACGAAGACTCGGACGAAGAAGGGCGGCGACTCATCCGCCTCTTCGCGGAGCTGAGCGTCAGCGACGCGCTGCAGATCCCGCCGCGGCGGTGACGCTCTCCGCGGCCACGGGCAGCGTGAAGTAGAAGCGCGTCCCGCGTCCTGGCTCGCTCTCGACCCAAATGTGTCCGCCGTGCGACTCGACGATGCCTTTCGCGATCGGGAGGCCGAGGCCGGCGCCGAGGCGTTCGGTGCGCTTGGCTTGCCAGTAGGGATTGAAGATGTCGTGCAGGTGCTTCTTCGGGATGCCCGGTCCCGTGTCCGACACCGTGAAGAGCACCTCGCTCTCGTGCGCCTCCGCGCGCGCGGTGATGCGTCCGCCCGGCGGCGTGAACTTCAGCGAGTTGCCGATGAGATTCGACAGTACTTGCATCACGCGATGGCGATCCGCGTGCACCGGCGGCAGCGCGTCGTCGTGCTCGTACACGATCGACACCTGCGCCACGCCCGCCTGCGCGCGGAAGATGTCGTCCGCCTCGCTGAAGATGTCGGCGACGGTGACCGGCGCAGGATCGATCGGCAAACGCTTGCCGCCTTCGACGCGCGTGACGTCGAGCAGATCCGCGATGAGGCGGCTCATGCGCCGCGCGGACACGGCGATCGTATCGATCTGCTCGCGATCGTCCGAGGACAGCGACTTCGACGTCTGCAGCAGCGAGGCGCCGAGGGTGATCGCGCTCAATGGATTGCGGAGGTCGTGCGAGACGATCGCCAGCACTTCCTCGCGCGCGCGCACCGCCTGCTGCGACTCGTGATACAGCACCGCGTTGTCGATGGAGACGGACGCGCGTCGCGCGAGCTCGGTGAAGAGCGGCAGATCGGCGGTCGTGTACGGCTTCGTGTCCGCCGACACCGCGGCCGCGACACCGATCGTCTGCCCGCGACTGACGAGCGGCATGAAGACGAGCGTGCGCGCGCCCGCGCCCGGCGTGCCGGTGATGTACTCGAAGAGCGCGGAGGACGATCCGACGAGCGTCGGCTCCCGCGTCTGCATCACGCGCACGAGCGCCTCGGGCACATCGCGCCGCACCGTGCCGATCTGCGACGCGAGCCGCGCCTCCTCTTCCCGATCGCGATGCGCGATCGCCGCGCGGCGCAGCGCGTCGTTCTCCGAAACGTCGACGACGCACAGCTCCGCGAGATTCGGCACGACGAGCCGCGCGAGCGTCGTGATCGTCTGCTCGTAGTCGAGTGACGCCGCGAGCTCCTGTCCCGCCGCCGCGAGAAACGCCGCGCGCCGCTCCTCACCTTCCGCCGA
>DATELS010000142.1:0-4160 GCA_035276365.1 Thermoanaerobaculia bacterium | reverse complement strand
TACGAGGCGAATCGATTCGCGGACGAGATCGCGCCGGTGCGCGTCGCGGGACGCAAGGGCGAGACCGTCATCGACCGTGACGAACATCCGCGCTTCGACGCGGACCTCGGCAGCATGGCCAAGCTTCCGCCCGTGTTTCGCAAGAACGGCACGGTGCACGCCGGCAACTCTTCGGGCGTGACGGACGGTGCGTCGTCGATGCTCGTCGCGAGTGGCGACGCGGTGAAGCGCCACAACCTCGAGCCGATGGGACGCATCGTCGCGTACGCGCAGGCGGGCGTCGATCCGAAGATCATGGGTATCGGTCCCGTTCCCGCGACGCGCAAGCTCCTCGAAGACACGGGACTCTCGCTCGACGACATCGATCTCATCGAACTCAACGAAGCATTTGCCGCGCAGGTCATCGCGTGCGATCGCGAGCTGCACTTCGATCCCGCAAAGCTGAACGTCCACGGTGGCGCCATCTCCCTCGGCCACCCGATCGGCGCGACGGGCGCGCGCATCACGACCACGCTGCTGCACGCGCTGCGCGCACACGACAAGCGCTATGGACTGGCCACGCTGTGCATCAGCGGCGGCATGGGTTTGTCACTCCTTGTCGAGCGATGATCGAGCGATGATCTTCACCGACTCGCATTGCCACCTCACGATGTCGAACGCGGAGGCGAACCTCGCGGCCGCGCGCGCCGCGGGAGTTTGCGGGCTCGTCGTGCCGGCGACGAATCGCAAGGACGCGCCCGATGCAGTCGCGCTCGCGCAGCAGCAGGACGACGTGTGGGCGGCGGTCGGCTTTCATCCTCACGATGCGAAGGACTGCGACGACGCGGCGTTCGCGGAGATCGCGCGTTTGGCGCGCGAGCCGCGCGTCGTCGCGATCGGCGAGTGCGGACTCGACTACCACTACATGCACTCGACGCGCGAGCAGCAGCGCGATGTCTTCGAGCGCCACCTCGAGCTCGCGAAAGAGCTCGACAAGCCGATCATCGTGCACAACCGCGAGTCGACGGACGACATGGTCGAAGTGCTCAGCCGCGCCGGCGCGCGCGGCATCCTGCACTCCTACACGGAGAACCTCGACGTCGCCCGTCGCTTCGTCGACCTCGGCTACTTCATCTCGTTCTCCGGCATCGTCACGTTCCGCAACGCCGATCCGCTGCGCGAGGTCGCGCGTGCGCTTCCGCACGATCGCGTGCTCATCGAGACCGACACGCCGTACCTCGCGCCCGTGCCTTTCCGCGGCCGCGACAACGAGCCCGCGTACGTGATCAAGATCGCGGAGTTCCTCGCGAAGCTGTGGGACCTGCCGCTCGAAGAAGTCGCGTCGATCACGACCGCGAACTTCGAGCGCGCCTTCAACGTGCGACTGTCATGAGAGTCACGCGCGGCGGGTCGCAGGCGTTCGTCGCCGAATTCGAAAGCGAAGACGAGCTGCGCGAGGAGCATCGCGTGAATCTCGCGCACGGCGCGCTGCGTCTCGTCACGAGCGAGACCGCGCCGCTGCATGCGACGCTGCTGATCACATTGCGCGGACCGTATGGGTCCGAGGTATTTGCGAAGGGAACGGTGGTGGCGGCGTTGCCGGATGGGATTGCGCTCGCGATCGAAGGCGATGCGGATGCGCGACTCGCCTCGCTGCTCGCGGGTGCGCCGGCGCCGCCGACGACGGAGACGACGACCACCACCGCCACTGCTGCGGCGCCGGGTTGGGATCGTCTCCGCTCGATGTCGCAAATGGAGAAGATCCTCCTCGCCGTCAAAGCGGATCGCAGCGAGCGCGCGGTCATGCTGCAGGACAACGATCCGCGCGTGCTGCTCTCGCTGCTGCGCAATCCGCGGCTCACCGTCGACGAAGTCGTGCGCCTCGCGAAGTCGTCCTTCCTCAACTTCCAGATCGCCGAGGTGATCATGAAGGCGAGTCAGTGGATGGCGAGTTTGGATGTGCGACTCGCGCTCATTCACAACCCGAAGACGCCACAGGCATTCGGCCTGCGCATCCTGCCGACGCTGCCCGAGTCCGACGTCCGCGCCATCGCGCGCGCCGGCACGAACATGGCGCTCAAACAGGCCGCGCTGCGACGTCTGCAGGGCAAGGCGTGACGCGGTAAACTCCCGCAGCTTGACTCCCGACCTCTCCGTCGTGTTCCCCGTGTACAACGAGGAAGAAAACCTCCCCATCCTCCTCGGCGAGATCGCCGCGGCGCTGGAGGGGCGCGGCTGGACGTACGAGATCGTCGCCGTCGATGACGGCTCGACCGACCACAGCGTCGACGTGCTGCGCGCGAGTCAGAAGCAGTATCCGACGCTGCGCGTGCTGCAGCTCGAGAAGAACAGCGGCCAGACCGCGGCGCTCGACGCCGCGTGGCGCGCAGCGCGCGGTCGCTTCGTCGTGTCGCTCGACGCCGACCTGCAGAACGATCCGGCCGACATCCCGGCGATGATGGAGAGTCTTGCTAAGAGCGGCGCGGACATGGTCATCGGCGTGCGCGTGAATCGGCGCGACACGTGGAGCCGGCGCATGCAGTCGAAGATCGGCAACGGCGTGCGCAACTGGATCACCGGCGATCAGATCACCGACACGGGCTGCTCGCTCAAGCTCGTCAAACGTGAAGCCATCGATCGCGTGCAGCTCTTCACCGGCATGCATCGCTTTCTCCCGACACTGGTGCGGTACGCCGGCTATCGCGTGATCGAGATGCCGGTCAACCATCGCCCGCGCCAGTTCGGCACGTCGAAGTACGGCGCGATGAATCGCGCGTTCCGCGGACTCGCCGACTGCTTCGCGGTGCGGTGGATGGGGAAGAGGATGCTCACGTATCGCGTGCGCAACGAAGACGAGGCGCGGCCATGAAGTGGGACTTGTGGGTGATCTTCGGCCTCATCGGCCAGATCCTCTTCGGCTCGCGCTTCATCGTGCAATGGGTGGCGTCGGAGCGGAAGAAGTCGAGCTACATCCCGATCACGTTCTGGTACCTGTCGTTGTCGGGCGGCGTCGTGACGACGGTCTACGCAATTCACCGCAGGGACCCGGTGTTCATCATCGGCCAGAGCGCGGGGTTGCTCGTGTACGTGCGCAACCTCATGCTCATCTACCGGAACGATGCTGACGCAGGCACAACGCAGCCGCCTTCTCCAGATCGCACGTGAGGCGATCGAGGCCGCGCTCGACGGCCGCCGCGCGACGATCGATCGCGCGAGCCTCGATCCGGAGCTGGCGCGCCCCAGCGGCGCGTTCGTCTCGCTGCACACGAACGAGGGCGAGCTGCGCGGGTGCATCGGCTCGATCCAACCCGTCGCGCCGTTGTGCGACGCGGTGATGGCGAACGCGATCAACGCCGCGTTTCGCGATCCGCGTTTCGGACCGCTGGATCGCAGAGAACTGCCGAACGTCGAGATCGAGATCTCGGTCATGAGTCCGATCGAGGAAGTGCAGTCGATCGAGGAGATCGAGGTCGGACGCGATGGACTGATCATCCGCCGCGGCTCGCGCGCGGGACTGCTCTTGCCGCAGGTGGCGACGGAGTACGGGTGGGATCGCGAGACCTTTCTCGAGCAGACGTGCGTGAAGGCGGGTCTTCCGCCCGATTGCTGGCGCTCTCCGGGGTGCCGGATCGAGCGCTTCTCGGCAGAAGTTTTCAGCGAGTAAGTCGCTGATAACAAGCATCTTAGCTGCTGAGCTTGGCTCTTCCAGCAATATTCCACATAAATCGGGGCGTTTTCGGTGGCACTTGTCGGCGATACTATTTATTTGAAGTCGCTAGAAGATGCTCTTCGGAGATGCGAATGCCCAACAAACGCCCCCTGAAAGACTCGATCTCGACCCGTGTCGCCCGGCTTCACCGCTCGGCGGACCGGCACCGCATCGCCCGCCTCCTCGGCGGCCGCGGCGCCGCCGCACTCCTCCTCGGCACCGCGCTGTCGATCGGCGGCATCGCCGAGACGCTCGACCACTCGCGGTTCCTCGTGCAGAAGAATCTCGACACGGTGCGTGTGGTGCGGGTGAGCGGCAACGACGAGAAGGTGGTGGCGAGTCTGCGGGGCGATTTCACGGGCAACACGGTGTTCAAGCTGGCGCAGGTGCTGCCGGAGCGTTACGTCTCGCGCGAGCTCGCGCTGTTCGACGACAAGTGGATCGCATCCGATGAGTGGCTCGCCGCCGACGC
>DATELS010000141.1:0-3036 GCA_035276365.1 Thermoanaerobaculia bacterium | reverse complement strand
CTGAAGTTCGACTGTCGTCACGGAAACGTTCTCTCTACTGCGTGGTGCGCAGCCGCTGGTCGAGAACCCAGGCGACCGCGGCACCGAACATCGTCCCCAGCACAAGCCCGGCCAGCATGAGCTTCTCGACGCGCGCGACCGGTTGTTGAGGCGGGCTGGCGGGCGAGACCAGCGCCACCGGGTACATGCGAAACATCGCGCGCGACTGCGCGTTCAGCGCCGCGACCGCGGCGTTGGCGAGCATCGCCGTCCGCTTCGCGTCGCTTCCCTCGACGTCAATGCGGACGAGGTTGGTGTCGGGGAGGAGCGTGCCGGCGATGAGCTCACCCGGCTGCGCATGCGCGTCGCGGCGGATGACGTCCGTCGACGCAAGCGCGGCCAGCGCCTCGACGACGAGACGGCGCTCGAGGTTGTCGACGCCGTCGAAGGCCTGATGCGGCGTGATGGCGCGCGCCGGTCCGGCGGCGACGAACGCGAGCGAGCTCGCCCGATAACGATCGGGTCGATTGCCGCCGTAGAGCCACGCGGCGAGCGCGCCGGCGATCGCCGCGATCGCCGCGACTTCCCAATAGCGCGCGACGGCGCGGATGACTGCGTCGCTGGAGAAGGCGTCAGACCGCATCGCGCCCGGTCACGACGACCTCGACGGTGCGCAGGAGGATCTGGAAGTCGAGGGAGAGACTCCAGCGGTCCACATATTGACGGTCGAGCCGCATGCGCTTGCGGTCGGTGCAGGTGCTGCGGCCGCTGACCTGCCACAGCCCGGTGATGCCGGGAGGCATGGAGAAGCGGCTGAGCGGACTGCGGCGCGGCAGCTTGTCGAGGTCGGAGAGGAGCAGCGGCCGCGGGCCGACGAGACTCATCGTGCCTTCGAGGACGTTGAAGAGCTGCGGAAGCTCGTCGAGGCTGTACTTGCGGAGGAAGTGTCCGATCGGCGTGATGCGCGGATCGTTCTTCAGTTTGAGGAAGGACTTCCCTTCCTTCTCCGCCTGCGCCATCAGCTCTTTTTCTTTGAGATGCGCGCCCGCATACATCGTGCGGAACTTGTACATGTCGAACTGATTGCAGCGGAAGCCGATGCGGCGCTGGCGAAAGATGATCGGTCCCGGGCTCGTCAGTTTGACGAGAGCCATGAGAACGAGCAGGAGCGGGGAGAGCAGGGTGATGGCGATGGTGGAGGCGACGAGATCGATGCCGCGCTTCACGCGCGCCGCGACGGGATACCGCGTGCGCAGGTCGAAGTAGTAGGTGCCGGGGCCGGTGTCGTCGCCGAAGACGATCCCCTTCGCCCTCCGGTTTCCCGCCTTCCGGAACTGCGCCTCGGCGGAACCTGCATTTTCGGGGATCTCATAATCGAAGTGATAAGTGGTCATGGGTTTACCGGGGACTACCAGAAATCGCTTACTGCTACCGTTCGTGCGCTTCTGCAAGAGGATGGCCAAAGGAGTTCGAACCGCGAACTGCTCTTTCAATCCCGATGACGAGCCCGAAGTAGAGCGCCATGTAGCGCAGATACGACTCGTGCAACGCGAGGCTGGCGAACATGTAGCCGGCGATGGCGACGGCGAGCGACAACGCGATGCGCGCGTGCGCGGTGTCGCCGTCCACGAGCAGCGCGCGATACGAGCGCCAGGCGGAGTAGAGCGCGGCGAAGAACGCGCCGCAGACGGTGAACAAGCCGGCCAGCCCCGTCTCGGCGCCGAGCTCGACGTAGAAACCATGAGCGTGCTCGATCGCGCCGGGCTTGTGGAAGTCGAGCTCCGTGTAGCCGACGTGGTTCGCGTACTTTAAATACTCGCGGCCGTAGTGTCCGCCTCCGACGCCGAAGAAAAGGTTGTCGTCGAACATGGCCATGCCGGTCTTGACGAGGAGCTTGCGCTTGTCGACCGAGGCGTCGACGCCGCCTTCATTCACGGCCTCGATGCTCATCAGCCGCTGCCGCAGGGACGACGGCAGAACGATGAGCGCGACGACGCCCGCGATCGCGGCATAGACGAAGTAGCGCGCGGGAACGCGCATCGCCAGGAGGAGCAGACCTCCCATGATCACGACGGTGATCATCGCGCCGCGCGAGTAGGTGGCGAACGTGCCGCCGGTGATCACGAGCGCGGCGAGCGCATAGAGGATGCGCATGGAGGTTCGCCGCTGCGCGAGTGCCATGCACGCGGCGACGGGGATGACGATCAGCAGAATGCGCGCGTAGAAGTTCGGGTCCCACACCGGAGGTCCGGACGCGCGCGGCAGCTCGAGATCGCCGTAGATGTTCCCGGTCTGCGGGCGCAGCAATCCGCCGAAGATCTCGAAAAAGCGGCCGGTCGCGACCTGAAGGATCGATACGAAAGACAGCGCGGCGGCGATGGCGACGAGCGCGGCGAGCGCGCGCTCGAGCGCGTCCCACGATGCGGCGAGGCTCGCGGTGACGACGGCGATGATCACGCACTTCACGAACTCGCCGAGGCGATGGTCGACGAGGCCGGCGTCCTTCGCCCAGATGCTCGTGCTGAACACGACGAGTGCGGCGAGGATGAGCATGACCACCGCGGGATGGACGAGCGCGACCTGCGGCCGCACGAGTCGCCGATAACGCCACACCGCGGCGGCGAGGACGAGCATGACAGCCTGCAGCATCGACGGAATGCCGTAGCGGTAGATCAAGACGTCGGAGACGTTCGTGTAGAGCACGACGACGAGCAGCGGCAGCCCGACCGCGAACGGCAGATGCACCGCGGGCACTTCGACCGGCGGCGCGACCGCGATCTCGCGCGCGATCTTCTCCGTGCGCAGACGGCGCGCGACGCGCGCGACGGTCGAGACGACGACGCCTCCGCCGGTGAAGACGAGCAGCGCGTCTCCGTCGATCGTCGACGAGAAGAGGATCGACAGCGCGACGACGGAGTACGCCGTCGCAGCGAGTCCGATCTCTTCGCCGCCGATCCACGCCGACGCGGCGACGGCGAGCAGCAGCGTGCCGAGGAGGATGGTGGCGGAGCCGGGGAAGATGTAGGCGATGCCGAGGGCGATGACGACGGCGTCGAG
>DATELS010000140.1:0-6462 GCA_035276365.1 Thermoanaerobaculia bacterium | reverse complement strand
CTTGCCGCCGAGGTGTCCGCACTTTTTCTCGGACGCGAGTTGATCCTCGAAATGCACCGCCGCCGCGCCCGACTCGATCATCATCTTCATCAGCTCGAACGCGTTGAGCGAGCCGCCGAAGCCCGCCTCCGCGTCGGCGATGATCGGCGCGAACCAATGCGTGCCGCTGCGGCCTTCGACGTGATCGATCTGGTCGGCGCGCTGCAATGCCTGGTTGATGCGCTTCACCACGTGCGGCACGGAGTTCGACGGATAGAGACTCTGATCCGGATACATGTGGCCGGACAGATTCGCGTCCGCCGCGACCTGCCATCCGCTGAGGTAGATCGCCTTGAGACCCGCGCGCACCTGCTGCACGGCCTGATTGCCGGTGAGCGCACCCAGCGCGTTCACGTACGGCTCGGTGTTGAGGAGCTGCCAGAGCCGCTCCGCTCCCATCTCCGCGAGCGTGTACTTGATGTCCACCGATCCGCGCAGCCGCATTACATCCTCGGCCGAGTAATCGCGGGCGATGCCGTTCCAACGCGGATCGGAATCCCACTGGCGCTCGAGCACCTTCGGGTCGCGGGCTTCTTTGAGTCTCGTCATGATTGCTCCTTCAACAGTTCTTCGTAGGCCGGGATCGTCAGAAAGTCCGCGAGCTCGCTCGCGAGGATGAGTTCATCGAAAATGCGCGCGGCGGTTTGCACGTGCGGCTTGTCGCCGATCGTCTGCAGCTCTTCGTCGCGGATCGCGCGATAGAGATCGGCGTCGATGCGACGTCCGTCGTCGAGCGTCGCGCCGTGCTGGATCCATTGCCAGATCTGCGTGCGCGAGATCTCCGCGGTCGCCGCGTCTTCCATCAGGTTGTACAGCGGCACCGCGCCGCTGCCGCCGAGCCACGCGGCGAGGTACTGAATGCCGACGTTGATGTTCTGCCGCAGTCCCTTCAGCGTGATCGCGCCTTCCGCGACGCGCAGCAGATCGTCGCGCGTGACGCGCACATCCTCGCGCTTCTCGTCGATCTGATTCGGCGCCGGCATGTGCGCGTCGAAGACGTTCTTCGCGACGGCGACGAGTCCCGGATGCGCGACCCAGGTGCCGTCGTGTCCCGCGCGCACTTCGCGCAGCTTGTCCGCCTCGACCTTCTTCGTCGCGGCGTCGTTCGCATTCGCGTCGTCCTTGATCGGAATCTGCGCGGCCATGCCGCCCATCGCGTGAATGCCGCGGCGATGGCAGGTCTGAATCAGCAGATCGACGTACGCGGCGAGGAACGCCTTGTCCATCGTGATCGACCCGCGATCCGGAGTCAGGAACTGCGCGTGCGCTCTGAATTTCTTGATGAACGAGAAGATGTAATCCCAGCGCCCGCAGTTGAGACCCGCGGAGTGATCGCGCAGCTCCCAGAGAATCTCGTGCATTTCGAACGCGGCGAGGATGGTCTCGATGAGCACCGTCGCGCGGATCGTGCCGTTGGGGATGCCGAGGTCTTGCTGGGCGCGGACGAAGACGTCGTTCCAGAGACGCGCCTCGAGATGGCTCTCCATCTTCGGCAGGTAAAAGTAGGGCCCCGTGCCGCGCGCCATCAGCTCCTGCGCGTTGTGAAAGAAGTAGAGCCCGAAGTCGAACAGGCTCGCGCTGATCGGCTCGCCGTCGACGAGCACGTGCTTCTCCTCCAGGTGCCAGCCGCGCGGACGCACGAGCAGCGTCGCAATGCGGTCGTTCAGCGTGTAGTGCTTCGCGCCGCTATCGAACGTGATCGTGCGCCGCACGGCATCCTGCAGGTTGAGTTGTCCTTCGATGCAGTTCGCCCACGTCGGCGCATTCGCGTCTTCGAAGTCGGCCATGAAGACGTTCGCGCCGGAGTTGAGGGCGTTGATGATCATCTTCCGGTCGACGGGACCGGTGATCTCGACGCGACGGTCGATGAGGTCGGACGGAATGGGAGCGACGGTCCAGTCGCTCTCGCGAATCTCGCGGGTGTCGTGCAGAAAATCCGGGAGCTCGCCGGCGTCGAGGCGCGCCTTGCGCTCCTCACGCGCCCGCAGGAGCTCGACGCGACGGGGATTGAACTCCTTGTGCAGCGCCGCGACGAACCCGAGCGCCTCGTCGGACAGGACGCGCTCCCACTCGGGAGCGACTTCGCCCTGTACGTCGATGTCCGTCGTAATGACTGCCAGATCCGTCATGCTGTAAACTATTGAGCACGCTCCCTGCCAGAGTCAATAAGTAACGGCCTGTGCAGTAGTTAGCCTGTCAACGCTTGTAAATGTGAAAGCGTAAATGTGTAAATGACTGTGAAGTAGGCTTCGCCCGGAGTAGATATGTCCAAGCTCGGTGCCAAAGTCCGCGCCTTTCGCCGCAAGGAACAGCTCACGCAGGTCCAGCTCGCCGAGCGGCTCGAGATCTCGCCCTCCTACCTCAACCTCATCGAGCACAACCAGCGGCCGCTGCCTGCCCATCTGCTCGTCCGGCTCGCGCAGATCTTTCACGTCGACCTCGCCGCGTTCGCGGACGACTCGCACTCGCGACTCGCGGACAGCCTGCAGGAAGTGTTCGGCGATCCGCTCCTCGAAGAGCACGGCGTGACGACGTCCGACGTGCGCGAGCTCGCCGAGTCCGCCGCCGCCGCCCGCGCGATCATCGCGCTCTTCGACGCGTACAAGAGCTCCGTCACCTCGATGCGCGACCTCGCCTCGCAGCTCTACGACGGTCGCGCGTTCATGGGCGTCGATCCCGCGCATCTGCCGAGCGAGGAAGCGTCGGACGTGATTCAGGAGAACCTCAACTACTTCCCCGAGCTGGAGGCCGCGGCGGAAGAGATCGCGCGCCGCGCGCCGCTCGATCGCAAAGACGTGTACCGCTCGATCGTCGCGCACCTGCGCGATCGGCACGGCGTCGAAGTCGCGCTCATCCCCGTCAGCCGCGACCGCGGACTCAATCGCCGCTTCGATCCCGAGACGAAAACGCTGCAACTCTCCGAGGTGCTGCCGCCGTGGAGCCGGCAGTTCCAGGTCGCGCATCAGCTTGGACTCATCGAGGCCGCGGGCGTGATCGACACGATCGTCGCGCGCTCGCACAAGAACCTGAACACGCCGGAGTCGGTGAAGCTGTGCCGCGTCGCGCTCGCGAACTACTTCGCCAGCGCGCTGCTGATGCCGTACGACTCGTTCTATCGGCTCGCGGAAGACGTGCGCTACGACATCGAGCTGCTGCAGCATCACTACACCGCGAGCTGGGAGCAGGTCTGCCATCGACTCACGACGCTGCGCAAGCCGGGCTCGGTCGGCGTGTCGTTTCACTTCGTGCGCGTCGACATCGCCGGCAACATCTCGAAGCGCTTCAGCGGGACGGGCATCCGCTTCGCGCGCTTCTCCGGCTCGTGTCCGCGCTGGGACGTGCACGCCGCGTTTCTCACGCCGGGACGCATCCGCACGCAGCTCTCGAAGATGCCGGACGGCACGGCGTACTTTTGCGTCGCGCGCACGATCCGCAAGAGCTACGGCTACGCGTCGGGCGACGCGTTGATGGCGGTCGGCATCGGCTGTCCGGTCAAAGACGCGAAGAAGATCGTGTATGCCGAGGGGTATGACTTGCAGAATCTCGAGGCGGCGGTGCCGATCGGCACGACCTGTCGTCTCTGCGAGCGCATCGACTGCGAGCAACGCGCGTTTCCGCCGCTGCAGCACGGATTGCAGGTCGACGAGAACGTGCGCGGACGCTCGTTCTACGCGCCCGTTCCGGCAGAGAGCGCCGCGGATCGTCGTCCACAATCCGGACAACGATCGGAATCCGGCCGCGCCCCCAAACGCAAGCCCGCGCGCGATCTCTAATCGATCGAGACACTTCGCGCGATTCGCGCGTTGGTACGTTCTTCGAGAAGAAGCGGCGCATGAGCAAGCGCTGCGGGTGCCGCCACGAGCAATTTCTCGAGCTCATCGAGCAGAGCACGGACGTCATCTACGAGACGGACGCCCTCGGCCACTTCACCTACGCGAACGGCGCGGTGCGCGAGACCCTCGGCTACGAGCCCGATCTTCTGATCGGCCGCCGCTTCACCGACCTTGTGCCGAACGATCACTGCGAGACCGTCGTGCGGCAGTATCGCTGGCAGTTCGACACGCGCACGCCGTCGACGTACTTCGAGTTTCCCGCGCTGACCGCGGACAACCGCATCGTGTGGTTCGGACAGAGCGTGCAGATCGTCGTCGACGAGAACGATCGCGTGACCGGCTTTCGCGCAATCGCGCGCGACATCACGGAGCGCCGTCATGCGGAGGCGGAGCGGCAGGCGATCGAGGAACGCTTCCGCACGTTCATGGACAACATCCCCGCGGTCGCGTTCGTGAAGGACATCTCCGGCCGCTTCGTCTATTCAAACGAAGTGCTGCGCCGCATGTTCGGCGGCGGCTCGCGCACGCCGGTGAATACGGAGAGCGCGCGCAACGCGGATCGCGAAGTGATCGAGACGCGCAAGCCGGTGCAGACGGTCGAGCGCGTGCAACTGCCGGACGGCGCGATCCGCCACTTCCTCGCATGCAAGTTCCCGGTGCCGTCGTCCAACGGCGTGACGTACATCGGCTGCGTCGCGGTCGACATCACCGATCGCCTGACGCTGGAGACGGAGCTCGCGACCGCACGCGATGCGGCGCTCGCTTCCGCGCGTCAGAAGTCGGAGTTCCTCGCGAACATGAGTCACGAGATCCGCACTCCGATGAACGGCGTCCTCGGCCTCCTCGGCATCCTCGTCGACGGCAACCTGACTCCCGAGCAGCGCGATCTCGCGGAGACCGCGCGGTCGAGCGCGGAGTCGCTGCTGACGATCATCAACGACATCCTCGATTTTTCGAAGATAGAAGCGGGCAAGCTGACGTTCGACGTCGTCGACTTCGACGTGCGCAAGGCCGTCGAGTCGGTGATCGATCTTCTCGGCGCGAGTGCCCGGCGCAAGTCGCTCGAGGTCGGATGCGTCGTCGATGCGGACGTGCCGCGACTCGTGCGCGGCGATCCCGCGCGCTTCCGCCAGGTGCTGCTCAATCTCGTCGGCAACGCGATCAAGTTCACGCAGCACGGCGGCGTGCTCGTGCAAGTCGATCGCGAGTCGGAGTCGAGTGGCGACGTAGTGCTGCGCTGCCGCGTCACGGACAGCGGGATCGGTATCGCGTCCGATGTCCTCCCGACGCTCTTCCAGCCGTTCACGCAGGCTGACACGTCGACGACGCGCGTCTTCGGCGGCACGGGACTCGGACTCGCCATCTCGCGCCAGCTCGTGGAACTCATGGGCGGCGAGATCAGCGTGCAGACGGAGCCGGAGTGCGGCTCGTCGTTCACATTCACCGCGAGACTCGAGCACGCGCACAGCACGGAGACGGATGAGGAGAGCGTGAACTATCCCGTGCCGCGCGTGCTGCTCGTCGACGACAGTCCGACCGCGCGACAGATCCTCGCGCTGCAGCTCACCGCGTTCGGCATGCCGAACGACATGGCCGACGACAGCGCGACCGCGCTCACGATGCTGCGCGACGCCGCGGCCGCGGGCAAGCCGTACGACGTCGTGATCTCCGACCTGCACATGCCGCGCACGAACGGCGTGACGCTCGCGCGGCTCGTGAAGGCGGATGCGGCGTTGAAGCGCCCGCGTTTCATCCTGCTGACGGCGATGCCGCCGCGCTTCGACGCCGCGCAACTCGCAGACCTCGGCGTCACGGCATGCATCACGAAACCCGCGAAGCGCCAACATCTCTTCAGCGCACTCCTCGGCGCGACTCCGATGGAGACGGCGCAAGTGGCGCCCGTGAAACGCGACGCGCAGATGGGGCGCCTGCGCATTCTCGTCGTCGACGACAGCGCGGTGAATCAGAAGGTCGCCACGCTGCAGCTCGAGAAGCTCGGCTACGCGGCGGATGCAGTCGGAAACGGACTGGAAGCGCTCGACGCGCTCGAGCGCATCGCGTACGACGCGGTGCTGATGGATTGCCAGATGCCGGAGATGGATGGCTTCGCCGCGACGACGGAGCTGCGCCGGCGCGAGCGCGGCAGCGGGCATCACACGCCGGTCATCGCGCTCACCGCGAGCGCGACGGAACGCGATCGCGAGCGCTGTCTCGAAGCGGGCATGGACGACTACGTGCCGAAGCCGACGCGCGAGGCCACGCTCGCCGCGGCGCTGCGCGCGGTCACGAGCCGAACCGATACTGCAGCGCTCTCCGAATCTCGTCCTGCTCCTGCGACTCGCCCGCTCCGAGCGGCTTCGGGATCTCGATCGCTTTGATCTCGGGATTCGTGAACGTGATGACGCAGTAGTCGGCGCCCGGCGGCTCGATGACGTCGGCGATCTCGCTCTCGTCGCGGCCGAGCTCCCCCATCGCCTCGCGGGCCATCCGGCGGATGCGGTCCTCGAATGCAGTCATGCCGCACGCGCAGTGCGAGGCCTGTGCCTCTGTGTAGCGCCGGCCGCCTCGGCCGGCGGCAGCGGACGGCCGA
>DATELS010000139.1:0-3588 GCA_035276365.1 Thermoanaerobaculia bacterium | reverse complement strand
GCTCGTGTCGATCTGCAAGCGCTTCACGGACGACGTCACGTACATCGGTCAGGTCGTCGAGGACGAGTTCTATCGCGCCGTCACGCCGCGCGAGCATGAGCCGTTGCGCGTGCTGCTCTCCGGGCAGGCGCAGGCGGACTTGAAAGGGATTCAGGAAGGCTACGGTGCGGTCGCGCATGCACGCTGGTTTCACCAGAAGCTCGATTTGATTCGAGTGTCGCCGTGGGCGCCGTCGCGCGAGGAGCCGCTCGAGGCGGTGCAGGAGTTCCACGTCGCGCTCACGACCGCGGAGATGACGCGGCTCATGCACTCCTGCGACGCGCTGATCGCCCCGAATCACGCGCAGGAGGGATTCGGCTTGCCGGCGGCCGAGGCGATGGCGGCGGGACTGCCGTGCGTGATGACGGCGATTCCGTCGTATCTCTCGTTCGACGAGCAACGCGACTACGCGCTCTTCGCACCCGAACAGAACGCGGTCGAGCTCGGAGAAAAACTGATCGAACTGCTCAGCGACCGCGACCTGCGCGACAAACTGCGCGCGCGCGGACGCGAAGTCGCCGAGCAGTGGCGAGTCGACAACGTGGGCAGTCGCTTGGAAACGTTTTTTCGACAGCGGCGCGGCGCGTGAATGACGGCGCGCGTCTCGCATGTTTTTCCTGTCGCCGGATGCTTGTGAAAAGTTTCTCGAATTCGAATAGAATCCGGCGTCTCTCTTCCGGGTCTCCCTCAACCCGTTCCATCGAGATCACTTATGCCAGTTCAGAACGCTGACCGATCCGACTCGATCATCCCTCGCAAAACCGGCGTCGCCCCCGGCGAAGGTGCCGAGAAGGGTCTCATCACTCTCCCCGGTGAATCCGAGCGCGAGCTCGAAGACCTCGGCGGCGCCTCGCTCCTCACGACCAAGCTCGACGCCGTCGTGAACTGGGCGCGCGGCAACTCGCTGTGGCCGCTTCCCTTCGGCACCGCCTGCTGCGCGATCGAGTTCATGTCCATGGTCTCGTCGCACTACGACATCTCGCGCTTCGGCGCCGAGGTCGTGCGGTTCTCGCCGAGGCAGGCGGACTTGATGATCGTGGCGGGAACGATCGTCGACAAGATCGCGCCCGTGCTGAAGAAGATCTACGACCAGATGCCGGAGCCGAAGTACGTCATCGCCATGGGCGCGTGCGCGACGTCGGGCGGCTTCTACCGCGCGTATCACGTCGTGCAGGGCATCGACGAGATCATCCCCGTCGACATCTGGGTGCCTGGATGTCCTCCCACTCCGGACGGACTGATGTACGGCATCCTCAAACTCAAAGAGAAGATCGAGCGCGGAGAGATTCGTCGTTGAGTACCCTCACCAAGTTTTCCGCCATCCCGTACACCGGTCCCGCGCCGACGAATCGCGAGCCGTACGTTCCGCAGAACGCCGAGGCGGCGGACGCGCGCGGCGCGGAGATCGCGGTCAAGATCGCGCACTCCGCGATCTCGCAGGAGCTCGGGCAGGACATGCCGACGTTCATCGTCGAACGCGCGCAGATCATCGACGTGCTTCGCGCGCTGAATGACCACGCCGACTTCCGCTTCACGCTGCCGCTCGATCTCTTCGGCGTCGACTATCCGAATCGCGCGAAGCGGTTCGACATCGTGTACCAGTTGTATTCGCTGAAGACGAACGAGCGCGTGCGCCTCAAAGTGCGCGTCGCCGACGGCGAGTCCGTTCCGACGAGCACCGGTCTCTATCAGGCATTCGACTGGTTCGAGCGCGAAGTGTTCGACATGTTCGGCGTGAAGTTCGAGGGGCATCCGAACCTCCGCCGCATCCTCACGCACGAGAGCTTTCAGGGACACGCGCTGCGCAAGGACTACGATCCCGCGCAGCGCTGGCTCCTCACCGAGCAGGGCATCGCCACGATCACTCCGAAGATCGCGCCGCAGTTCGTGCAGGAGGAAGAGAACTCCGACTTCGAGCGCGTCACTCTCAACCTCGGACCTTCCCATCCGGCGACGCACGGCACGTTGCGCATCGTCGTCACGCTCGACGGCGAGACCATCGTCGGCGCGGAGTCGGAGATCGGCTATCTCCATCGCTGCTTCGAGAAGATGTCGGAGACGCACACGTATCAGCAGGTCATTCCGTTCACCGACCGGCTGAACTACTGCTCGGCGATCATCAACAACGTCGGCTACTGCATGACCGTCGAGAAGATGCTCGGCATCACGGCGCCGGAGCGCGCGCAGCACGTGCGGCTGATGCTCTCCGAGTTCATGCGCATCTCCGATCACATCATCTGCATCGGCACGAACCTCGTCGACATGGGCGCGCTGACGAATTTCTGGTGGCTCTTCCAGCCTCGCGAAGAGATCCTTGGGCTCGTCGAGTCGTGCTGCGGCGCGCGTCTGCTGCCGACGTATCTGCGCATCGGCGGACTCGCGGTCGACGCGCCCTCGGACTTCCTCTCGAACTCGCAGAAGCTAGTGAACATGCTGCCGAAGTTCATCGACGACGTGGAAGCGCTGGTGATGAAGAACCGCATCTTCCGCGAGCGCGTCGACGGCGTCGCGCCGATCACGGCGGAAGACGCGATCAACTTCGGATTCACGGGCCCGTGTCTGCGCGCCTGCGGCATTCCGTACGACGTTCGCAAGTCGAACCCGTACCTCGGCTACGAGACGTATGACTGGGACGTGCCGGTCGCGGAAGGCGGCGACACGTACGCGCGCTTCCTCGTACGCTTCGAGGAGATGCGCCAGTCGCTGCGCATCCTGCAACAGGCGATCAACCGCGGACTGCCTCCCGGTCCGGTGATGGTCGACAATCCGTATGTCGCACTTCCGCCGAAGGCGAAGGTCTACAACGAGATGGAGTCGCTCATCTATCACTTCAAGCTGATCATGCACGGCATCCAGCCGCCGGTCGGCGAGGCGTACTTCCAGGTCGAAGGCGGCAACGGCGAGGTCGGCTTCTACGTCGTGTCGGACGGCACGAAGCAGCCGTACCGCGTGCGCGTCCGCCCGCCCTGCTTCCCGATTTTCGAGGCGTATTCGAAGATGATCACGGGCCAGACGATCCCCGACGCGATCGCGGCACTCGGCTCGCTCAACATCATCGCCGGAGAACTGGACCACTAAATGCCGATCGGAATCGTCAAAGTCGACCGCCACGAGCTCTCGTTCAGCGAGCGCTTGTACCTGCCGCAGGTCATCGGCGGCATGGTCCGCACGCTGCGGCATCTCTTGAAGAATCTGTTCAACATCAAAAAACTGCCGACGATCTCGTATCCCGAAGTGAAGCGCGTGTACTCGGAGCGCTTCCGCGGGCGGCACATCCTCACGACGCGCGAGGACGGCACGACGCGCTGCGTGGCCTGCTACATGTGCTCGACCGCGTGTCCCGCCGAGTGCATCACGATCGAGGCCGGCGAAGACCAGCGCACGCGCGAGAAGTTTCCGGTGCGCTACGACATCGACCTGCTGCGCTGCGTGTTCTGCGGCTATTGTGTCGACGCGTGTCCCGAGGATGCGATCTACATGACGCGCGACTACGAGATGGCGATCGATACGCGCGCGCGTTCGGTCGTCGGTCTGCGCGATCTCGTCGTG
>DATELS010000138.1:0-4485 GCA_035276365.1 Thermoanaerobaculia bacterium | reverse complement strand
GCAGGCGTTCGGCGACGCGGCTCAGCGTGCGAAGCTCGCTCATCTGGCGCATCGTGAAGAAGGCCAGCAGTTGAAAACCGAGGTAGGGAGGAGCGAGGAGGAGCGCGGGGCGGAGCGACCAATGAATCGTGATGGCGATGCCGAGGAGCAGCGTCTGCGCAATGATCCAGGCGATACCGGTGCGCGTGTCGCTGCGCGTGCCGAGGCGCATGGCGATCAGGACCATGAGCGCGCCTTCGAAGCCGTCGCAGAGCAGCAGTACCGTCACCAGAATCGAGAGCGAGGACAGCGCGAGCAGCGGCGCGGACGGCTTTCGCAAATCAGCGAAGAAGAGGATGCCGAAGAGCGCGTACGCGACGGACCACTGCGCCATGCGCTGCCACGTGTCGGCGCCCTGCAGCACAATCGGCAGGCCGACGAGCACCCACACGCCGAGAGCGGCGAGGCGCATCGCGCGCGAGCCATTCATCGCCGACGAGGATCGCACACACGCAGGACGCGCGCGAATAGGCCGGAAGTCATGGGTCGCCGCATCGCTCGTGCGGCACATGCGCGCCGCCGTTGCACGGCGTACGTTCACGCCATGATGAAACGACTGCTTGTGCTCGCGCTCCTCGCCCTGCCGCTCGTCGCCGATGACACTGCATTTTTCAAAGCGATCTCCGCCAACGACGTTGCGACCGTTCGTACGATGCTCGCCGCCGACCCCGCGCTCGCGAACGCGCATTCGGTGAAAGGCCGATCCGCGGTGACGGTCGCGCTCTTCATCAATGTCGGCGAAGGATTTCTCGATCCGCATTCGAACGAGATTCTGCAGATGATCCTCGCGCTGAAACCGCCGCTCGATCTCTTCGAGACCGCCGCGATCGGCGAGCGCGCGCAACTCGAGAAGATGCTGAAGAGCGATCCATCCGCGGCGACGAAACGATCGAGCTTCGGCTGGACGCTGCTGCATCTTTCCGCGTTCGGCGGGAACGTTCCGAACACGGAACTGCTGCTCGCGAAAGGCGCGGACGTGAGTGCGCGCGCGCAAACGAAGTTCCTGAACACACCGCTGCAGACGGCGCTGCTGAGCGGGCAGTACGCGACGGCGAAGCTGCTGCTCGACCACGGCGCGGACGCGCTCGTGCGCCAGGCGCAAGGCTTTGCTCCGATGCACGAGGCCGCAATCCTCGGCCGCAAGGATCTCGTCCAGCTCCTGCTCGATCATGGCGCGGAGCTCAATTCGCGTTCCGACAGCGGCCTCACGCCGCTGGCCGAGGCGTTGCGCGGGAAGCACGAGGAATGCGCGCAGTGGATGAAGGCCAAGGGCGCGGTCATCGAGCCGGTCGCGGACATCGACTGAGCGTAGACTGGAGGCGATGTATCTCTCCCCAACGACTCACGGCGATCGCGTGCGCACGCGCGAGGCCGGACGATTCGTGCTGTACCAGAGCACGTACGCGCCGGCGACCGCGCTGCCGCGTCACTACCACGACATCGCCGCGCTGATGTTCTCGTCGCGCGGCGCGTTCGCGGAGACGGTCGGCGGACGCACGTTCGAGGCAGCGCCGTACGACGTCATCGTGCGACCCGCGGGCGAGGTGCACACGAATCGCTACAACGCCGGCGGCGCATCGTGCGTGATCGTCAATGTGCCGCACGAGCTGTGCGGGTGGATTCGCACGCCGTCGCTCCTGCCGCGGCGCGCGGTCGCGCCGCTCGCGCATCGCGTGACGAACGAGTTGGCGACGGACGACGAGGCCGCGCCGCTCGTGCTCGAAGGACTCTTGCTCGAGCTGATCGGCGCGGGACTGCGCACGCCGTCCGCGTTGCGCGCGCCATCGTGGCTCGTGCGCGCGCGCGACTTCATTCACGAGCATGCGACCGAGCGCGTGACGCTGCGCGAGATCGCGAACGCGGCGGACGTGCATCCGGCCAGTCTCGTGCGCGCGTTTCGCGCGCATCTGCGCTGCACGCCCGGCGACTATGTGCGGACGATCCGGATCGAGGAGGCGAAGCGCGCGCTCATGACGACGTCGCGGACGGCCGCGGAGATCGCGCTCGATGCCGGCTTCTACGACCAGAGCCACTTCACGAACGCGTTCCGGCGCGCGACAGGCATGACGCCGCGCGAGTATCGCAACGCATTTCGTCCAAGTTCGCGCCGATCTTCCTAGCCGCGTCTCGCGCGGCCGTGCTTCACTGCGCACGATGACGCTGCTGCTCACCGGTGCCGACGTCGCGGAGCTGCTGACGCTCGATGACTGCATCGCCGCGGTCGAGGACGCGTTTCGCGCGCACGGCGAAGGCACGATGCACGCGCCGGGCATTCTCAGCGCGCATGCGGAGCGCGGCGCGTTTCACATCAAGACCGCGTCGGTGAACGGACGGTTCGGCGCGAAGGCGAACGCGAACTTTCCGGGCCAGACGCCGTCGATTCAAGGCGTGATGCTCTTGTTCGACGAAAGCAACGGACGTCTGCTCGCGCTGCTCGACTCGATCGAGCTCACGATCTTGCGCACGGGCGCGGCGACGGCAGTCGCGGCGAAATACCTCGCGCCGGCGGACGCGCGCAGCGCGATGATTTACGGCGCGGGCAAGCAGGGACGTGTTCAGCTCGAGGCGCTCTCGCGCGTGCGTCGCATCGAGCGCGCGGTCGTGCATGACGTCGACGACGCGAAGGCGCAGATGTACGCGAGTGAGATGAGTGCGAAGCTCGGCATCGAGGTCACCTGCGGCCGCGCGTCGTGCGACGTCGTCATCACCTGTACGCCATCGAAGGAAGCGTTCCTCTACGACGAGGCGCCGTTCATCGCCGCGGTCGGCGCGGACAATCCCGGGAAGTCGGAGATCGCGCCGTCGCTCATGCACTTGAGCCGCGTCGTCACTGATTTGACGGAGCAGGCGGCGCAGATCGGTGATCTGCGCGCGGCGATCGCGGTCGGCGCGATGTCGCGCGACGACGTGCACGCCGAGCTCGGCGAGATCGTCGCGGGACGCAAGCCCGGCCGCACGCGCGACGATGAAGTCTTCGTCTTCGACTCGACCGGCATCGGCTTTCAGGACACGGCCGCGGCGTCGATCGTGTACGACCGCGCGCTCGCGCAACGGCGCGGGCTGGAGGTGAACCTTGCGCGATGAAACGGCTCGCGATCTACGCGAGCTGATCGCGATCGACTCCGTGAATCCCTCGCTCGTGCCCGGCGGCGCGGGCGAGTCCGCGATCGCCGCGCATCTCGTCGAGACGCTGCGGCGCATGCGCATCGACGCGGTCACGCAGGAGGCCGCGCCCGGACGGCCGAACGTGATCGCCGTGATCGAAGGACGCAAGCCGGGACGCTCGCTGATGTTGTGCGGGCACAGCGACACGGTCGGCGTCGAAGGGATGGCCGCGCCGTTCGATCCGATCGAGCGCGACGGCCGCATGTACGGCCGCGGCGCGCAGGACATGAAAGGCGGCGTGGCTTCGATTCTCGGCGCCGCGCGCACGATCGCGAGCGAAGGTCTCGACGCGGGCTCGGTCGTGATCGCGCTCGTCGCGGATGAGGAGTACGCGAGCATCGGCGCGGAGGCGCTGGTGAAGGAGTGGAGCGCCGACGCGGCGGTGGTGACGGAGCCCACGGACCTCATGATTGGCATCGGCCACAAAGGCTTCGAGTGGGTGGAGGTGACGACGGAAGGCGTGGCCGCGCATGGCAGTCGTCCCGACGAAGGCGTCGATGCGATCGCGCACATGGGACGCGTGCTGAATCGTCTCGAAGCTTTGCAACGCGCGCTCGCCTCAAAACCTCATCCGCTCCTCGGACCTCCGTCATTGCACGCGTCGCTCGTCACCGGCGGCCGCGAGTTGAGCAGCTATCCCGATCGCTGCACGCTGCATCTCGAGCGGCGCGTCGTGGAAGGCGAGCGCGAAGGCATCGCACTCGAAGAGACGCAGAAGATTCTCGACGCACTGCACGCGGAGGACGCGCAATTCCGCGCGACGGCGAAGCTGAACTTCGCACGCAGACCGTACGTGACGCCGCCCGATCATCCGCTGCTCGCATCGCAAGGCAAAACCGGCGCGATGACGTTCTGGACCGACGCCGCCATCCTCGGCGCCGCCGGCATCCCCTCTGTCGTCTTCGGTCCGGGCGGCGCGGGACTACACAGCATCGAGGAGTATGTGCGCGTCGACGAAGTACACGGGTGCAGCGACGCGCTCGTCGCGCTCATCCGGAGGTTCTGCGCATGACGCTCGACGAAACGCCGCTGCGCGTCGCGGAGCTTCTTCGCGAGCTCGATCCGCGCATGCCGCCCGCGAATGGCGACTGGGCGGCGATCGAGCATCTCTGCCATCTGCGCGATATCGAGGCCGACGGTTACAACGTGCGCGTCGCGCAACTGTTGAAGGAGAACGAGCCGCTGCTGCGCGACCTCGACGGCGACGCGCTCGCACACGAGCGGCGCTATCGCGAGCAGGATCCGGAGTCGGCGTTACGCGACTTTTCCGCGGCGCGTGCG
>DATELS010000137.1:0-6838 GCA_035276365.1 Thermoanaerobaculia bacterium | reverse complement strand
GTCGCGCGCGAGCTCGAACGTCGCATGCGCGATCGCGTGAAGGTGATGGGCGTCGAAGACACGAACGTCGCGCTGCGCGACACCGACGCCGCCCGCGCTCTCGGCGAGCGCCTCGGCGCGACGCTCGTGATCTGGGGCGATGCGTACAAGTTTCGCGGCGAGGCGGCGATCGAGCCGTCGCTGACGACGGTGCCGAAGAAGAACGCGGTGAAGTCGCAGCAGGCGCCGGCCGATTTCTTCGCGGACTTCAATCGCGCGTCGGTGCGCGTGGCGACCGAGGCGCCCAATCAGGTGGAGTTGCGAAAGACGTCGGCGGAAGGAATCGGCGATCTCGTCGTGCTCGCGATCGCGACGCAGCTCCTGCACGAGCAGAATGACGCGGACGGCGCGCTCGCATTGCTCTCGCAGCTCAAGCCGACGCCGGACGCACATCACGAGAAGGCGATCTGTCTTCTGCAACTGGGACGCGAGGACGCGGCACGCAACGAGTTGCAGCAGGCACTCGCGCTCGATCCGAAGCACGCTGCGTCGCGCGCGACGCTCGCGGGACTGGCGATGCGCGACCATCACTATCGCGACGCGGCGGCGCATCTCGCGGCCGCGGGCGATGCGAGCTTCACGTCGACGGACGGGATGTTGTACGGCGGCAAACTGTACGCGGTCGAGCAGTTCTACAACATGGATCGGCGGCAGCGCGCGCCGACGCTGCTCGCGATCGATCCACAGACGGAGCGCGTGACCGCGCGCTATGCGTTGCCCGGAACGCCGGTCGCGTTCACGATCGACGGCGAGGATCTCGTCATCCGCTACGACGCCGGCATGGACGGCGCGCCGCGCATCGAGTCGGTGCGCTTCGCGAACGGCCGCTTCGATCCGCCGCGGCAGCTCCCCGCGAATCCGTACACGCGCATGACCGGCGCGCGCGCGATGTGGCTGCCGGTCGTCGACTTCATCACCGACGTGTCGACGCCGAAGGCGATGCTCGTGCGGCACCCGGTGTTCCGCTACAACCCGCTGCCCGAGTCGCCGAAGACGGGGCCGAAGACGCTCGCGGAGTTGAAGGCGTCGCTGGAGAGCGCGATGGAGCGCGATCCGACGCAACCCGCGTATCCGTTGTGGCTCGCGGTGACGCAGTGGGAGCTCGGCGATCGCGCGAGCGCGGAGCAAAACGCGCGGCGCGCGTTCAGCGATGCGTACGCCGAGGTGCCGTACTACGACTACGCGTGGCTGTCGCGGCAGCTCGAGTCGTTCGGACATCGCGAGTGGGCCGATCTCGCGTACGCGCAGGCGCTGCGGCGACGCAAGGAGTTGCCGGATCCGATCTCGTCGTCGGTGCTCATCGAGCGACTCGTGAACGCGCCGATGACGCGCGGCGCGGCGTCGCGCAGTCACTGGGCTCCCGATCCCGCGCGCCAGTTCGCGGTGATGATGCACTCGCGCGAGCTGAGTGGCGCGGTGGCGGAAAGCGATCCGATGGTCGCGCGGACGTGGGAGCGCTACTTCGAGTCGAAGGACGACTCCGCGTCGGCGGCGCGCGCGCGTGCGCTCGCAACATCGGCGACGGGCGTGCAGCCGGCTCGGACCGGCGCGATCGTCGACTTGCTATTCGGTGCGATCTTCTCCGTCGCGCTCGTGCTCGTCGCGCTGCTCGTGTTCGTGAGCGTGAGCGCGCTGCGCGCGGCGGCGTGGCAGCCGATGTCCGCCGCGCCATGGATCGCGCGACGCGACCGCATCGCCATCGCCGCGTTGCTCACGATCGAGATCATCCTCGCGTTCGCGCAGATCCGCATGCTGCGCAGAGTCGACGTCATGTCCGCGACGCCGATCGGTCTCGCGGATGCACTCGGCTCGGCGCCGGTGATCGACGCGCTGGAGAAGCAGCTTCCGTCGAAGCCGGAGCTCACGTTCGCGACGGCGGTGGCGAATCATCTCGCCGGCCGCACGAAGCGCGCTCGCGCTCTCTACGCGCAGATCAGCGGCGAGGACGTCACCCAAAACTCGAACGACCTCGGCGAGAACCGTCCGCCGCGACACGTGCCGCCGAGCGCCGAGGTGCGGGCGATGTTCGAGTCGGTGCCGATGTCGCAGACGTTCGTCGATGCGGCTTCGGCATGGACGACGCGCCGCGCGACGTTCGACGACGAGCCGTGGGAGCATCGCATCCTCCACGTCTCCGCCCTCCTCGGCATCTTCGCGATTCTGCTGCTGCTGTTCTGCGCGTGGATCGCCGGCACGCGTGCGGACGATGCGGAGCGTCCGCTGGTCACACTACGCGTCGCATGCGGCATCGCCGCGGCGGTGTTCGCGATCGCGATGCTGCTCGCGTCAAAGAGCGGAGCGAAGCAGACGAACGGCATGCCAACGCCCGGCCCGATCGCCGCGCAATTCCAGCCGGTCTACGAAAACGCATCGCCGATGCCGCCGATGCCGACGTACGAAGCCGCCGCGCGCTGGACCGCGACGCACTCGCCGCAGATGCGCATGTATTACGCGAGCCTGATCGCAGCGGCGCTACTGGCGCTCGCGCTGCTCGCGCCCGTCGCGTGGCGTTACTTCGCGGCTCTCTCGCGGATCAGGCGTCCGATCTGGAACTGCAGCGGCTCGAGCAGCGTGTAGCGCGACGTCAAACGGCTTTGCCGTTCGTTCTCGCCGCGGAAAAGATCGCGCATCGTCGTGGCGCGCTCGGCGTACCACTGCTCCGACACTTCGCCGCGCGCGCGTTTCTCGTCGAGCACTTGCATGATGTGCTCGCGGTCGACGATCTCGGGATGATGGTTGACACCGAGGAAGCGGGGCATGATGCCGTCGGGATCGCGGGCGAGCTCCACCATCGTCAATGCGCTGCTGCCCGCGGCCTCGAACGCGATGGGCATGCTCTTGCCGGGCGCGTCGAGAATGAGATCGAACAGGCGATTGTCGACGACGCGGAAGTGCTGGTGATCCGGCAGCTCGCGCGCGAAGTCCTGGAACCACGGATGCTGCAGCGCCTCGCGCGACAATCGATTGAGCGGCATGCCGCTGCTCTTCTCGTCGCGCAATTCCGGATGCGCGACGCCGCTCCAGCGGCACATCAATCCAAACGAGTGACACACGGCGAGCATCGATGCTGACGGATGCGCGAGGATCGCGTCGAACAGACGGAACAGCGGCGCCTCCCACGAGTCGCTCTCCGCGACGCCCTGACTGAACTCGCTCTCTCCGTCGTTGAGCCGCGGATCGAGATGACCCGGTCCGCCGGTGCCGATGTAGAGCTGAAAGCGTCCGTTCGGCGCGTCGGGCAGGAGATTGCGGCGGCGGACGTCGAACGACAGCACGCGCACGCGCGCGCCGATCTCCTCGAGCTCCGCGCGATGCGTTTCGGCCCCCTCCTGCACCGCGTGCACGAGCGAGTCGTGGCCGACATTCGGCCAGAAGTGATTCATGTCGAGCAGCGCGACGTCGATGCAGCCGCTCTCGGCGGGCGGCATCGAATCCGTCAGCGTGACGTGCTCGAAGACTTCAGTGAGCGTGGCGTTCATTCAACTCCTAGACCACTCCGTATTCGGTCTCGCCAACGATCGCGTCGACGACATCCTTCAGCTCGTTGCGTTTCGCGTACGTGGCGAGCTGGCGATCGGCTCCGGTGCCGCGGCGCAGGATCTCGCGCGCGTAATAGACCTCGTTGCGCGAGCCGAGCTCGTCGACCACGTCGTCGATGAACTCCAGAAGCTCGTCCAGCAATTCCTCGAACGGCACTTCCTCACGGCGTCCGAAGTCGATCAGCTTGCCGCCGGTGCCGAAACGCGCGGCGCGCTGCTTGTTCTCGTTGATGAGCGCACGGCGATACAGACGCCAGCCCATGTTCTTCTTGTAGATGCGATATAGCTTCACCGTCAGCGCCTGGAAGAGCGCGGCGAAGCACACCGTCTCGTCGACGCGCATCGGCACGTCGCAGATGCGGTACTCGAGCGTCGGGAAGAACGGATGCGGACGCACGTCCCACCAGATCTTCTTCGGGTTGTCGATGCAGTGCGTGCGCACGAGCGTGTCGACGTACTCGTCGTAGTCCGCGAGCGTGTTGAAGTGATCCGGGATGCCGGTGCGCGGGAAGCGTTCGAACACTTTCGCGCGATAGCTCTTCCAGCCCGTGTTCTGTCCGCACCAGAACGGCGAGTTCACGGACAGCGCGAAGATGTGCGGGAGGAAGTAGCGGACGGCGTTCAGGATCTCGATGCGCGTGACGGGATCTTCGACCGCGACGTGCACGTGCAAACCGAAGATGAGATTCGCGCGCGCGAGCATCTGCAGCTCGTACACGATGCGGTCGTAGCGCTCGTGCTGCGTGATCGGGACCTGCGCCCAATGCGAGATCGGATGCGTGCCCGCGGCGGCGATGCAGAGACCGTTCTCGCGCGTGAGCGTGATGATCTCCCGCCGCAGCCTCGTGATCTCATGCCGCGCCTCGGCGATGTTGCGGCAGATCGGCGTGCCGACTTCGATCACGGGATCGTGCATCTCCCGCTTGATCTCGTCCTTCAACCTCTTCTCGCCCTCGGTGAACAGCTCCTGGATGTGCGACTTGAGAAGGCGCGTCTCGGGATCGACGACTTGAAACTCCTCTTCGATCCCGAGGGTGAAGGATGGTTGCGGCATTGACGAAGGATACGTCATCCTGAGCGGAGCGAAGGATCTCAGGCTGCGAGAGTTGAGATCCTTCGCTGCGCTCAGGATGACGGGGCGTCAGATCGGCTCGGTCACATCCTTCTTCACATTCATGACCGTGGGCCAGTTGCCGGTGAGCTCGAACTTCTTCTCGCCGCGCGCCATCTCGATGAGCACCTCGGCCATGTTGGTGACCATCCACTCGAAGTTCTCTTCGCCGACCGAGGCGCGATCGGCGTCAGGCGCGCAGTTCATGAAGTCGATCGCGTACGGGATGCCGTCGCGCACCGCGAACTCGACGGTGTTCATGTCGTAGCCGAGGCCGTCGCAGAGCGCGAGAGCGTCGCGGCGGATGCGCTGTTCGAGCTCGGACGGCGTCTCGTAGTTCGCGACGTAGCGCAGGTGATGCGGCTGCTTCGGGTCGTACATCATGATCTTCACGCGGCTGCGGCCGAGGACGTAGCAGCGGTAGTAGGCGTCGAACTCGATCGCCTCCTGCGCCATCATCGCGAGGTCGCGCGTCTGGTCGTACGCGGCCATGAATTCGCGCGGGTCGTGCACCTTGTACACGTCCTTCCAGCCGCCGCCGTACGCGGGCTTCATGAAGATCGGCCAGCCGAGGTAGTCGTAGACCTCTTTCCAGTCGACGAAGCGCATGTTGCGGAACGACGTGTCTTGCGTGTTCGGCGGATGCTGCTTGTGCGGGAGGAGCACCGTGCGCGGCACCGCGACGCCGGCGGCTTTCGCGACGAGGTTGTCGAAGAACTTGTCGTCCGCCGACCACCACACGGGGTTGTTCACGACGCGCACTCCGGACGCGAGCGCGCACTTGAGATACGTGCGATAGAACGGCACTTCGTGACTGATGCGATCGAGGATGAGGTCGTACGGGAACGCGCCGTCGTCCTTCACGTACGAGATCTCGACCATGCCCCCTTCGACGTCGTCTCCGCCGCGCTCGTTGATCGCGTCGATGAGCGCCCACGGGAACGTGTCTTCCATACCGAAGAGGATGCCGACTTTCTTTTTGCGCATGAAAGCGATCGTATAGAATCGCGCCCGCTTCGAGCAAACCTCGCCTTTCCTCATGTACCGCGACTACGTCCGCTGGTGGTCCCCCTCCCTCAATCGCGAGATGGAGTTTCTCTGGTTCGGCCAGTTCGGCCGTCCGGTGATTCTCTTTCCCACGTCGGCCGGCCGTTTCTATGAGAACGAAGACTTCGGTCTCTCGGGTTCACTCGCGGACAAGGTCGATCGCGGCGAGATCCAGCTCGTGCTCGTCGACACCGTGAACAACGAGAGCTGGTACAACAAGCGGGTGCATCCGGCGGTGCGCGTCGCGCGGCACGCGCAGTACGACGCGTACCTGCGGCACGAGCTCGTGCCGTACATTCACAATCGCGCGCAGCGCGGAGACCTCGTCGTGTACGGCGCGAGCTTCGGCGCGTACCACGCGTCGAACTTTGCGACGCGCTATCCGGACGTCGTCAGCCGCGCGATCTGCTTCTCCGGCGTCTACGACATCCACTCGTTCCTCGACGGCTACTGGAACGACACGTGTTACTTCAACTGCCCGACGGCGAACATCCCGAACATGAACGGCGAATGGGCAGGCAGGCTCGCGCGCGTGGAGTGGGTGATCGCGACGGGCGAGCACGACACGCTCGTGCAGCAGAACCGCGACTTCTCGGCGATGTTGTGGGGGAAGGGAATCCCGAACCATCTGGAGATCTGGCCGGGTGTGTTCGGGCACGACTGGCCCTGGTGGCGGGAGAATCTGCGGCGGTTCGTCTGACGACGAACCGCCGCGTGTAACACGAATGCGTTAGTCGTTCGACGCGGACTTCTTGGCCATCAGATCGCGCAGCGCGGACGCCGGGATCGAGCCTTCGATGCGCAGCGAGTCGGCCTTGCGCGTGACGTCGAAGCGGCGCAGCACCGAGACCATCTCCGGCGACTTGTCTTTCACCGCGAGACGGAGAGCGGAGAGCGCGCCGCGGACGGTGTCCTCGAGCAGCGCGAGCGTTTCGGTGTCGCTCGAGAGTCCGAGCGCGCCGAGCTCCAGCGAGTCGCCCTTGTCGGTCGCCCAGAACGCCGCGGTGGAGATCGACTTCAGCGCCGCCTGCAGCGCCTCGCCGGTCTGACCCTTGCCGGTGTTGATGTGACCGCCGCCGTTGCCGAGGCGCTGTGCGCGGGT
>DATELS010000136.1:0-2410 GCA_035276365.1 Thermoanaerobaculia bacterium | reverse complement strand
CGAAGTAGCCGAAATCGGTCGAGCGGACGATGCGTCCCGTGAACGGCGTGCCTGGCACGAAGCGCTCGGCGACGTCGAACCACGGATCCGGTTCCTGATCCTTCATCGACAGCGAGATGCGCTTGCCGTCGTTCTCGATCTTGATGACTTTGACGCGGACTTCCTGTCCGATCGCGACGACGTCCTTCGGATCGGTCACGCGGCGGCGGCTCATCTCCGACACGTGGAGAAGACCGTCGATGCCGCCGAGGTCGATGAAGGCGCCGAAGGGGGTGAGGGTTTTCACCTTGCCCGTCAGCTCCGCGCCGATCACGATGCGGTTGCGCGTTTCCGCCGCGCGCTCCGCCGCCGCTTCCTTCAGCAGCGCGGCGCGCGACACCACGACGCGGCGTCCATCGTCGGAGAGCTCCGTCACGCGGAACTCCATCGTCTGGTTGACGAACGCATCCGGGTTGTCGATTTTGCCGAGCGCGATCTGCGACAGCGGGCAGAACGCGCGGAGACCGGCGATGTTCACTTCGAAGCCGCCCTTGTTGCGGCCCGAGACTCTTCCCTCGACCGGGAGACGGTTCTCGAATGCGCCGCGAAGCTGCTCGAGCGACGCTCTCCCCTTGATCAGCTTGCGCGAGACGCGAAGCTCGGCGCCCGTCTTGACGACCGTCGCCTCGACCGCGTCTCCGACGTCGAGACCCTCCAGCTCCGCCGTATCCATCACAGCTTCGGACGGACCGCCGTAGGAGATGTAGGCGTCATCGCCGGAGATCGACACGATCGTGCCTCTGAGCAGCTCGCCCTGCTGCGGGGTTTTGAGATCCAGATTCTCCATCGCCTCGGCGAACGACGTAGCCTCGGCTGTCTCTCTCGACTGACTCATGGGGTGTGTTTGCTACCTTTCAGTGATTGGTTCTCGGTCGTGAGAACGGTTGGGACGCGTATCTTACTCGAAGAGCCGAGCGGCGTCACGGCCGAGATCGGGCACAACCGGGGGTCGTCGGAAAAAATTTTCAGGCGGTCATTCGACGCGGAACGTCACGCGCGCAATGATCGGATCGCTCGCCGCGTAAGCGCGCAGGTTGTGTCCTTTGTCGAGCGCCTGCAGCCACGCGATCGTCCACGTCCCCTTCGCCGCGTGCTTCTGCACCTCGAGCTTGCCGACGAACGTGCGCCCGTCGCCGGACGGCGCGAGCGTGAAGTACGCGTGCTGTCCGCCGACGCCGCCCTGCGGAATCGCCTGACCGCTGAGACTCGCGACGCCGCAGCCATCGTCCGCGATCACCGCGCGCACTTCGATCGTGCCGCCTTCGACGTTCGACACGACGAGCGGATTCAGCGACAACGTGGAGAGCGCGGGCGGCGAGGAGTCGCACGCGTCGCCGCTGATGTCGACGACGACCGGACGCACCAGCGGATTGTCCGCGCGAATCGTGGCCATGTTGTTGGCCTTGTCCTGCAACTGCAGTTGCTCGAGATGCCACACGCCGCAGTCGAGACACGAAGGCGGCGTGAGCGCGCACTCCCACGTGCCGCTCCCGTTCTTGCCGCATCCGAATGCGAGTCGCGCCTGCTTGCCGGGACTGACGAACACGCCGTTCACGCTGCTCACGCCGGTCTGCTCGTCGTCCGCCTGCACGAAGAGCGTGTTCTTGTCTCCCGCGCGCATCGCGGCGCGATCGACCCACACCGCTTTCAGGGCGGGCGCGGTCGTGTCGGATGCGGACGCGACGACGCGAAAGCTCGCGGTCGGCGGCAGCGCGCCTTGCGACGCGTTGAGGTTCACGCTGTTGCTCGCGTTGTCGGTGAGCGTGAGGTACTTCACGACCCACGTTCCCGCGGCCGCATCTTTCGGGACGGAGATGCGCGTCACGTAGCGATTCGAGTCGCCTTCGCGCTGACACGCGAAGCCTTGCACGTTGCCGGTCGGATTCGCGATCACGCCGGAGACGGTGCGCACGCCGGAGAGGTTGTCCTGCGCGAGCACGGCGAAGACCGTAGTGTCGCCGTCCTGCACCTGCGGCGGCTGAAAGTCAGCGCCGAGGAGTTGGGGGGCGATGAGGTCGGTGTCGGGATCGTCGTTGTCGTCGTTGCCGCCGCGTCCGGAGTTCGACGAAGGTCCGGGATACGACGAGTTCGTCGGCGCAGGCGGCTGCTGTTGCGGCGGTGGAGGCGGAGTCGCTTGCGGCTGTGGTTGCGGTTTCGGCTTGACGGCCACCGGCTCGCGATTCGCGGGCGGACGCTCTTTCGCCGGCGGAGGGACCACCGGCGGAGGAACGACCGGTGTCGCGCCCGGCGCGGGCGGCGGAGGTGTGCGCAGGAGCTCGTTGTAGCGGCGCTCGCGCGCGCTCTCCGCGGGCGTGAGCGTCGTCGTATTCTCTGCTGCGCTCGGCGTCACCGGAACGATGACGCCGGGATC
>DATELS010000135.1:0-4424 GCA_035276365.1 Thermoanaerobaculia bacterium | reverse complement strand
CCCGCGCGTCTCAAATCGATGGAGTGGCGCGAGGTCGGGCCGTATCGCGGGGGGCGTGTGGCGGCGGTGGAAGGGATCGCGTCGCAGCCGAAGACGTACTACTTCGGCTCCGTCGGCGGCGGCGTGTGGAAGACGACGGATGGCGGCGAGACGTGGAAGAACGTCTCCGACGGTTTCTTCGGCGGCTCCATCGGCGCGGTCGCCGTGTCGGATTGGGATCCGAACGTCGTCTACGTCGGCGGCGGTGAGAGCACCGTGCGCGGCAACGTCTCGCACGGCGAGGGCGTGTGGAAGTCGACGGACGCCGGCAAGACGTGGACGAACGTCGGCCTCAAGGACTCGCGTCACATCGCGCGCGTGCGCATCCATCCTCGTGATCCCGAGACCGTGTACGTCGCCGCGCTCGGACACCTCTTCGGTCCGAGCAAAGAGCGCGGCGTGTATCGCACGCGCGACGGCGGCAAGACCTGGGAGCGCGTCCTCTTCGCGAACGAGAACGCGGGCGCGATCGATCTCATCCTCGATCCGACGAACCCGCGCATCGTGTACGCGTCGACGTGGCGCGTGCGGCGCACGCCGTACAGCTTCGAGAGCGGCGGCGAAGGCTCCGCGCTGTGGAAGTCGACCGACGGCGGCGACACCTGGAAGAACCTCACCAAAGGCAAAGGCTTTCCGAAGGCCACGCTCGGCATCATCGGCGTCACCGTCTCGCCGTCGAATCCGCAGAACGTGTACGCCATCGTCGAAGCCGAAGACGGCGGCGTGTTCCGCTCGCGCGACGGCGGCGACACGTGGGAGAAGACGAGCGAGAGCCGCGATCTGCGCCAGCGTGCCTGGTACTACACGCGGATCTACGCCGATCCGAAGGACGAGGACACGGTGTACGTCGTCAACGTGCGCTTTCACAAATCGAAAGACGGCGGCAAGACCTTCAGCTCCATTCCCACGCCGCACGGCGACAACCACGACCTCTGGATCGCGCCCAACGATCCGCTGCGCATGATCGAGAGCAACGACGGCGGCGCGAACGTGACGACGGACGGCGGCCGCAGTTGGACCGATCAGATGAATCAGCCGACCGCGCAGTTCTATCGCGTCACCACCGACAACTCTTTTCCGTATCGACTTCTGGGCGCGCAGCAGGACAACAGCGCGGTGCGCATCCGCCATCGCTCGACCGGCGGCAGCATCGGACGCGACGAGTGGCAGGAGACGGCGGGCGGGGAGAGTGGACACATCGTCGCGAAGCCCGACGATCCCGACGTCGTGTACGGCGGCTCGTACGGCGGCTATCTGACGATGGTCAACCACCGTACCGAAGAGTTCCGCGACGTGAATCCGTGGCCGGACAACCCGATGGGCTACGGCGCGGAAGGCGCGACCGAGCGCTTCCAGTGGAACTTCCCGCTGCTCTATTCGCCGCACGACGCGAACACGATGTACGCCGCGTCGCAGCATCTCTTCCGCTCGACGAACGGCGGCTCCAGTTGGACGCGCATCAGCGACGACTTGACGCGCAACGACAAGTCGAAGATGGCTTCCTCCGGCGGTCCCATCACCAAAGACAACACCTCGGTCGAGTACTACGGGACGATCTTTGCCGTCGCGGAGTCGGTGCTCGAGCCGGGCGTGATCTGGACGGGCAGCGACGACGGACTCATTCACCTCACGCGCGACGCGGGCAAAACGTGGACGAACGTGACGCCGAAGACGTTGCCGCAATGGATCATGATCAACAGCATCGATCCGAGTCCGTTCGACAAGGGCACGGCGTACGTCGCGGCGACGATGTACAAGTCCGACGATTTCCGTCCGTATCTCTACAAGACGACGGACTACGGCGCGACGTGGACGAAGATCACGAACGGCATCGCCGCCGATCACTTCACGCGCGTCGTCCGCTCGGACAAGCGCCGCAAGGGTCTGCTGTACGCCGGCACGGAGCGCGGCATGTACGTGTCGTTCGATGACGGCGCGTCATGGCAGACGCTCCAGCTCAATCTGCCGATTGTCCCGATCACCGATCTCGCCGTGCGCGACGACGATCTCATCGCCGCGACGCAAGGTCGCGCGTTCTGGATCCTCGACGACCTCACGCCGCTGCAACAACTGGACGGTGCACAGAAACGTGTGCGCCTATTCGAGCCGCGTCCGGCGTGGCGCATGTTCGGGTCGCAGTCGCAGCGGCAGCCGGCGAACGAAGGAAAGAATCCGCCTCCCGGCGTGATCGTCAACTACTGGATCGATCCCGTGGTGAAGGAGAAGACGAAGGTGAAGCTCGCGTTCCTCGACGCGAAGGGCGCGGTGATCCGCGAGCTCGAAGGCGAGGTCACGACGCCGGCCGAAGAGGAGAAGGCGAAGCGTCTCGCGGACGAGCAGGCCGCGGTCGCGAAGGCGAAGGAGCCGGTCGAAGATCCGGCGAAGAAGACGGCGGTGAAGAGCGAGGGCGCCGAAAGCGAAGAGAAGGATCCGAAAGTCGAGAAGGAGAAAGAGAAGAACAAGCTCCCCGCCGCGCACGCGGGACTGAATCGCTACGCGTGGAATCTGCGGTATCCCGAGGCGAAGGACTTCGAGGGGATGATCCTGTGGGGAGGGGGGACGGATGGTCCGCGCGTGCCGCCGGGCACGTACACCGTGCGCCTCACGGTCGGCGACGACGCGCCCGTCACCACGACCGCGCAACTGAAGCAGGACCCGCGCACTTCCGCGACGCAGGCAGATCTGCAATCGCAGTTCGACTTCCTCCTCGCCGCGAACAAGAAGCTGAGCGAGATCCACGAGCAGATCACGCGCATCCGCGAGGTGCGCAAGCAGCTCGGCGAGCTGCGCAAGAACGCGGGCAAGGACGAGAAGGCAAAGCCGATCGTCGACGCCGCGAAAGACCTCGACAAGAAGATGACCGCGATCGAAGAGGCGCTGTACCAGACGAAGAACAAGAGCCCGCAGGACCCGCTCAACTATCCGATCCGCCTCAACGACAAACTCGCATCCGTCGCCGACTCCGCGTCCACCGGCGACTTCGCCCCCACCGCGCAACAACGCGCCGTCTACGCGCAGTTGGTCGAGCAGATCGACAAACAGCTCGCGGATCTGCGCGCGATTTGGGAGAAGGATTTGCCGGCGTTGAATGCGCTCGTGAAGTCGTCGGAGGTGGCGGCGATACGGCTGCCTTGAAGTCGCAGAGTCTCAAAGTCGCAAAGTCTCAAAGAGAGGCGGCGCGTGTGCGCGTCCCTCTTTGAGACTTTGAGACTTGACGACTTTGCGACTTCACGCCGACGCCGATCTCGTCCTCTGCAACCACAGCAACACCCCCGCGATCTTGCGCAGGTCGAGTTTGCGGTCGAGGTACTCCCACACGCCGATTGCTTCGTCGCGTTCGCGGGCGCGTTGGGGGGCGGCTTTGCGGACTTCTTCATCCGCGAGGGCGAAGCGGGCGCGGGTGAACCAGCGGTTCGCCTCGACGGGATCCGATTCGAACAGGCGCACGGTGCGGATGATCGACGCGACGTCGTCATCCGAGAGTCCGGTGATCGAGGGGGAGGGCGTTGCGGCGACGCGGGGGCGAATCGCGCCGTTGTCGAGTTGCAGGTCGCGTGCGGCGTGCAGCAGCTCCAGCGCCTCGCGCAGTTGCTCCGCGCCTTCCGTGATGCGCAGTCCGCTCACGCCGAACGACGCGTCCTTGCCGCGTTGCGCGACGCTCGTCCAGACCACCTTCGCCTGCATCGCGAACGTGCGCGGCGGCTTCTGAATCGTGATCGTCAAGCGGCCCGTGTCGCCGGGGAGAAACGTGTCGTCGTGGCGGATGCGCAGTCCCGTGTTCGAGATCTGCAGCACCGTGAACTTCATCTGCCGGAAGAAGCCGCCGAACTGGCGGCGCGGGATGTAGCGTCGCGCGATGCGCAGCTCCGCGTGCGAGCGTCCCTTCGACTCGAACTCATTCACCGATCGCAGGATCACGGGCTGAATGTCGGGCGGGGGTGGCGGCGGCGCCGGGATCACTTCCGGCGCGACAGGCGCCGGAACCTCTTCCGCCTCGACGATCGGCAGCGTCGCCATCGCCTCCGCCTGGTAGAGCGCGAGAAAGCGATCGCGCAGAAACGCCTCCAGCGTCGCGGCCGGAATCGCGTTCTCGCCGTCGAGTCCGAGGACTTCATTCAACGCCGGGAGAGGAACGTTGAGAATCCGGGCAGCCTCTTCGCGCGAGAACTGTACGGCTGAGCCGGACAACCCCATGAAGTGCAACGCAAGCGACCGCCATGCCAGTCAGTTGTTTCGGACGACTGGAGACTCGAACGCGATCGTCGATGGCTTGCTTGTTCGCGCGCTTTCCTCGAACGCGCGGCGCATCGTCTCGTTCTGGATCAGCCACGGTCCGCCCATCGCTTTCGCCTGGTTCGCCAGGTCCAGCGCGGCCTTGTAATCGC
>DATELS010000134.1:0-4998 GCA_035276365.1 Thermoanaerobaculia bacterium | reverse complement strand
CCGCCTTCAGCTTGCGGCTCCAGCCGCGGATGCGCTCCGCCCACTCCGCGAGCTGTGCGTCGCTGTAGCTGCCCTGGTATTTGAAGTGCGTCGGACCGTGCAAGCGGATGTACGTCCAGTCCGCGGTCAGCTCGATCGGCGAGTGATATCCCGCGAGCTCATAGATGCAGAACGCCGCGTTGTATTTGCGCAGCACTTCATACACGTCATCGGTCATCCACGTTTCATTCCGCAGCTCGAACGTGTAGCGATGCTTGCGCGGCAGGTGCGCGAGAAACTCCTCGAGCCGCTCGACGTTCACCTTCCAGCCCGGAGGAAGCTGCCACAGAATCGGCCCGAGCTTCGCGCCGAGTCGTTCCGCGCGCGGGAGAAAGTTGTTCAGGCCGCGCAACGGATCCTTCAGCTTGATCATGTGCGTGATGAAGCGGCTGCCCTTCACCGCGTACAGAAAATCGCGCGGCGTGTTCTTGCGCCACGCGTCGAACGTCGACTCGTTCGGCAGTTGATAGAACGTGTTATTGAGCTCCACCGTGTCGAAGTCGCGGATGTAGTGCTCGAGCATTCCGCGCGGCTTCACGTCCGCGGGGTAATAGCGGCCGACCCAGTGTTTGTAGTGATAGCCCGACGTTCCGATGCGGATTTCTGCCATGTTGTCGACGCTCCACGCGTGTCGCCGGCCGCACATCGCATGCGGCCGGCGCCTCCGACTTACTGCTGCTTCTGATTCGTGATCGTGATCCCCGAGCCCGAGTTCACGACACGAGTGGTGCTCGTGGTGTTCGTTGCCGCGGTACCGACTGCGCGTCCCGTGTTCGTCACGCCGAACGTCGGAGCGCCCGCGGCGAACTGTCCCGGCGTCACGCCCATCGCGGCGTTCGTCGGAGTGGCGAGCGTCGGCGCGACCGACGTCGCGGTCAGCGTCGAAGCGGCCGCACCGGTCGGCGAGCCCGCGGCGAATACGGGAGCGACTGTCGACTGCGTCGTCGCCAGCGCGGACTGCGCAGCGGTGAAGCCGGTCGTGCCGGTGACCAATGTCGAGTTCGCGACGTTCGTCGCCGCAACCGTTCCGTCGTTGACGCCGCTCGTCACGCCCACGCCCGGACCCGAAGTCAGCGACGAGTTGATCGTCGGCGTCGGGTTGGTCAGCATCGCCGGGTTTTGAAACTGGCCCGTCTGCAGACCGGCCGAGTAATACGCGTTGCCGGCGAGTGCCGGACTGACGGTGCCGAGGACCTGAACGCGCGGGCGGTGCTGCGCCATGATCAGCGCGGCTTCATCCGGCGTGAGTTTGCGCACCGAGCGCGCCACCTTCGGCAGCGCCGACGCCTGCGTGTACGTCTGCTGCGACTCCGTGCGCGAGTACGACGACGTCATCGGCGGCGGGAGCGGCGCCGTTTCGGATCCGCTCGTCACGCCGGACGTCGGTGCCGAGCGAACGCCCGACCAGTCGTTGAGACTGCCGTTTCCGACGTTGCGGTCGGTCGTGCAGCCAGCAGCCGCGAGCGAGGCGGCGAGAGACATCGCGAGCAGCGACCGCTGCCCGATTAAGCTTTTCATTTTCAACATCTTGCTCATGTGGCCTCCTTTTGAGTTCCGGCAAGATTTCGATTGTTATTTTGAGCAACTAACGAGCCACTTTCAGGCAGGAACAGCCGTTGCTATTCCCTCTTCTCCGGAGGTACTTGAAGGATGAATCGGAAACATTCCGCAGTGTTGTTGATGGCCGTTCTGTTCCTCGCCGCGGCGATGACGACGGCGTGCTCGATGAACCGTCAGACGCCGAAGGAGCTCGACAAGGCGGCGATGGAAGGCGACGTGCGCGCCGCGATCGCAGCCGCCGTTCCGGGCAAGACGTTCGCGATCGAAGTGAACGTCGGCGACGGCGGGCGCGTGTCGCTGCAGGGTCACGTCGACTCGCAGTCCGACAAGGATGCGATCGTCGCGAAAGTGCGGCAGGTGAACGGCGTCACGAGCGTCGACTCCAGCGGCATTCACGTGATGTAGGCGCGGCCCGAAGAGGAACGACGAACATGAACGCGGCATAATGCGCCGCGTTCATGTTTCACATCGCGGAGCGCGGGAGCACGGTTCGCGCGGAAGTCGTCGGCGGCGTGACGACCTTCGTGTCGATGGCGTACATCATCGTCGTCAATCCGGCCATCCTCTCCTTCGCCGGAATCCCGCAAGGTCCGAGCACGGTCGCGACGATCCTCACCGCCGCATTCGGGACGCTGCTCATGGGTCTCTACGCGAATCGCCCGTTCGCCGTCGCGCCGTACATGGGTGAGAACGCGTTCATCGCCTTCGGCCTCGCCGCCTTCGGCATCACGTGGCAACAACGCCTCGGCGCCGTCTTCGTCAGTGGCGCCATCTTCCTCGTCATCACATTGCTCGGCATTCGCAAATGGCTCGCGAATGCGGTGTCGCCATCGATGAAGCACAGCTTCGCCGCGGGCATCGGACTCTTTCTCACATTCATCGGCTTGTACGAGAGCGGCATCGTGAAGCCCGCGCAGGCCGTGCCGGTGCAGCTCGGCGACATCCGTTCGACGACCGTGCTCCTCGCCATCCTCGGCTTCGTCGTCATCGCCGCGCTGATGATCCGCCGCGTGCCCGGCGCGATTCTCATCGGCATCGCCGTGACCGCGATCGTCGGTGCGCTCGCAGGCGCGGGCAAGATGCCGGCGCACGTCGTCGCGCTGCCGTACGACCTCTCCCCCATCGCGCTGAAACTCGACTTCACATCGATCCTGCGCGTGAGCTTCCTCCCGATCCTGCTCACCCTCTTCCTCATGTCCCTCCTCGACACCCTCGGCACCCTCGTTGGACTCGGCGCTGCGGCGGACATGCTCGATGAGAAAGGCGAGCTGCCGGAGATCGAGAAGCCGATGCTCGTCGACGCGGTGACGTGCATGTTCAGCGGACTCGTGGGGACGTCGACGAGCGGCGCGTACATCGAGTCGGCGACAGGCATTCGCGAAGGCGCGCGCACCGGACTCGCGTCCGTCGTCACCGCGGCGCTCTTCGCACTTTCGCTGTTTTTCATTCCGCTGCTCGAGCCGCTGCAGTCGCTGCAGTACGCGTACGCGCCGGCGCTGCTGATCGTCGGCATGCTGATGCTCGGCGCCGTCGCGAAGATCGACTTCGACGATCTGACGGAGCTCGTGCCCGCGTTCACGACGGTCGTCGTGATGGTGTTCACGTTCAACATCGCGAACGGACTCACGGCCGGACTCGTGCTCTGGCCGATCGTGAAAGTGCTCGCGGGACGCGCGCGCGAAGTACGCGCCGGCGCGATCGTGCTCGCGCTGCTGTGCGCGATTTACTACGTCTTCGGACTGCCGCACTGACGCGCATGCGACTCGTCCTCATCACGCAGGGAGTCGACGAAGAGGCCGAGGAGCTCGTGCGGAAGTCGGGGAAACCGTGGCTGATTCTGCGCACCGGTCCCGTGTTCGGTCCGCGCGATGAATTCGTCGCGCCGATGCTGAAGAAGATTCGCGCGCTGCCCGCGGTGCCCGTCGCGAATGGCGACGAAGAGCTGCAGCCGATCTGGCAGGACGATCTGGCGAAGATCATCGGCGCCGCGTTGCGCCGCGCCGACGTCAGCGGACAAGTGCTCGATGCGCGCGGTCCGGAGATCACGACCAAGAACGAGATCTTCGACCGGCTGCGCGAGATCACGGGACTCGCGCGGCTGCGCGTACCCGTTCCATCGCGCAAACAGGCGGACGACGCGCCGCACGTGAAACACGCCGCGGAAGTCTTCGGCATCGACATGACTCCGCTCGATCACGCGCTGCGCGTGCTCGCGGATGCGTTGCCCGAGACTGAGCTGGAAGACGGAGTCGGCGCGCTGCTGCATCGCACGTTCTGGGCGGACATCGAAGGATCGTCGTTCACCGCGGCGGCGCTGCTGCTGCACTTTCGCGAGCACTTCGACGCGTACATGCCGCTGCGCTTCGAGGCCGAGCCGGACACGCCGAAGCGGCTCGACGCCGGCGCGACGCTCACCGGCAAGCTCCCGGTGCGCGGACACTTTCAAGTGCGCGTGAAAGTCGCGGAGCCGCATCGCGTGCTGCTCGCGACGATCGAGGGACATCCGCTCGCCGGCACCGTCGAGTTTCGCAGCGAGGAAACGGAGCGCGGCATTCGCTTCACCATCGAAGTCGTCGCGCGCGCGACGAACGCGCTCGACTGGCTCGCGCTCCAAACGATCGGCGAGGCGGCGGAAGGCGCGAACTGGCGCGTCGTCGTCGAGCGCGTCGTCAACACGAGCGGCGGCACGTCGGACGGCGTGCACGAGTCGACGGAAAAGCTACCGCCGCCCGAACGCGCGACGTAACACGCTCCGCGCCGCCCAATAGCCGCACATGCCGTGCACGCCGCCGCCCGGAGGCGTGGAGCTGGAGCAGAGGAAGATGCGCTCGTTCGGAGTCGCGTACGGATCGAACTTCGCGAACGGTCGCGTGAGGAACTGCGACATCGTATTCGCGCCGCCGCCGATGTCGCCGCCGATGATGTTCGGGTTGTGCTCCTCGTACTGCGCGGCGTTCATCGTGTGTCGCGCGAGGATGCGGTCGCGGAATCCCGGCGCGAACCTCTCGATCTGACTCTCGATCGCCGCGGTCCTATCCTCGTTCGATCCGTGCGGCACATGGCAGTACGCCCAACCCGTGTGCTTGCCCGCCGGCGCGCGCGTGTCGTCGAACATGCTCTGCTGCGCGACGAGCACGAACGGCTTGTCGGTCCAGCGTCCGTGAAACACCGAGTGCTCGTGCTCCGCGATCTCTTCGAACGTGCCCGCGACATGCACGGTTGCGCTGCGCGCGCAGTCCGCGGACTTCCACGGAATCGGACCGTCGAGCGCGTAGTCGATCTTGAACACGCCCGGTCCGTGGCGGAACCTGCGCAATTTCTTCACGTAACGCGGCGGCAGCTGATCGCCGGCGATGTCCGCGAGCTGGCGCGGCGAGACGTCGAAGATCACCGCGCGCG
>DATELS010000133.1:0-8898 GCA_035276365.1 Thermoanaerobaculia bacterium | reverse complement strand
AGCCGAAGATTCGCGTCGGACTGCTCAGCGATCAGCCGAGCGTCGCGTTTCCGCGCACCACCGACGGCTACGCGATCGTGACGTCCGCCGGCGCGTCGAACATCAAGCGCGGCTTCACCCTCACTGCGCCGCTCGCGAATGCGACCGTGCGCTACGCGGTGCAGGTCAGCGCGATCTCCGATCAGTCGAGCGCGAACGCGCTCGTCGAAAAGCTGCGCACGGAGACGGGACTGCGCGTCGACACCGTCTTCGATCCAGCGGGCGGCATCTACAAAGTGCTCGCGGGCGACTTCGAGAGTTCCGAGGTTGCGACGCCGACGCGCGCGCAGCTCACCGATCGCGGCTACGGCAAAGACCTGCTCGTCGTGCGCCGTCCGTCCGATCAGAAGTTCGACAAGCGTCTCGAGCTCGTCGATGACGAAGGCGATCGCCACACGTTCGAAGGCGAGTCGATTCTCATCCAACCGCTGACCGCGGAAACGATCGCCATCGACAAGCAGCCGTATCGCAGCTCCGCGCGCGTGTTCATCAATCCGCGCGGGCTGCTCAACGTCATCAACGAGCTCAATCTCGAGGAGTATCTATACGGCGTCGTTCCCGCGGAGATGGGACCGACGATTTACGACGAAGTCGAGGCGCTGAAAGCGCAGGCCGTGGCCGCGCGCACGTACGCCGTGCGCAACATGGGGCAATTCGCGTCCGAGGGATACGACATCTGTCCGGGACCTGCGTGTCAGGCGTACAAGGGATTCGGCGGCGAAGCCGATCTCTCGACGCGCGCGGTGAAGGAGACGACCGGTCTCGTCATGACGTACAACGGCGAGCCCATCGACGCGCTCTACACCGCCACGTGCGGCGGCGAGACGAGCGACGTGGCGACGATGTTCCCCGGCCGCAGCGAGCCGTATCTGAAGGCGGCGAAGTGCATCGAGCTGGAGATGCTGACGCTCGCCGGACGCGCCGATTCCGGCCTCCTCACCGAGCAGCAGGTGAACGCCCGACTCTTCGCGGCGCTGGCCGGAATTCCGGAGAGCTCGAGTGCATGGAGCGCACGCGAGGTCGCGCAATCCGTCACGGCGGCGATGCGTCTCGCAGGATGGACGGAGACCAATCAACCCGCCCCTGCGTCCTCCCGCCGCGGCGACGTCCTGCAATACCTCGCCTCGGTCATGGCTCTCGATCGCGACGCGCGCGCGCTCACGCTGCCTGAGGATCGAAAGTACTGGTTCGCGCAGAGCAAAAATCCGGAGGACGTGCCGTATCTCTCCGCGTCGTTCCTCGTGAAGTACGGGATCAATCCCGCGCAGTTCATCGACCGCGTCTCGCTCGATCAACCCATTCCGCGCGAAGAGCTGTACGCCCTCCTCCTCGGATGGGTCCGCGAGCACAGCGTGCTCACCGACGTCGAAGGCAAAATCCTCAAGCTCGACGGCCGCACGATCACGCTCAAGCAGAAGGGCGAGACGAAGACGCACACGCTGCCGGACGCCATCCCCATCTTCCGCAAGCTCAGCGACCGCGCGCAGGAGTACGCGAGCGTGCCGGTGATGCTCGGTGACCGCGCGACGATCGTGCTGTCGCCGGCGAAGAAGCCGGTCGCGGCGATCGTGCAGGCGAACTTCGACGGCGCGGCGTTCGACCGCACGTCGAGCTTCTCGAACTGGACGCGCAGCTATCGCGCGGACGAGCTCGTGCCGGCGATGAATCGCCGCAATCCGATTCGCGAGCTCGTCGATCTGCGTCCGCTCGTCGTCGATGCGTCGAAGCGCGTCGCGGAGATGGAAGTCGTCGCCGAAGGCGGCCGCACATTCGTGTTGAAAGGACTGCCGATCCGCTGGTCGCTCAACGTGCCGGACAACCTGTTCGTGTTCGACAAGACGAAGGATCCGGACGGTGTCGATCGCTACACGTTCTTCGGGAAGGGTTGGGGACACGGGACGGGGATGTGTCAGGTCGGCGCGTACGGCATGGCGTTTCGCGGCTGGACGTTCGACCGCATCCTGAAGAACTTCTACACGGGCATCGAAATCGTCAAGCGCTAAGGCTCGCGTCCGAGGACTAGGGTTGCCAACGCGACGGCGACGCGCCGATCGAGCGCGTCGCTCATGATCTCGAGCACGTCCGCGCGGCCTTGCGGATCCGGACGGCGCACGATGCGTCCCGCCGCGAGGCCGCCATGCTCGATACGGATGTTCTCCTCGAACTTGCGATTGAACTTGCCGCCGAACTTGCGCAGGATCGCGCCGCTGAACGTTTCTTCGACGGCTTCGCCGATCTGCCGCCCGTCCTGCACGATCGTCCAGCGGTTGCGTCCGAGTCGCGAGAAGAAGGACTTGCGCAGCTCCGCCAGCGACGCGCCGTTCGGCGCGGAGACGATGTAGGTGGCCGCGGGAAACGTCGCGCGCTGCGCAAGTGTGAGCGCGGGACGCCCGTCGTCGTAGAGCGTGACCTGCACGCGCGGCACGAGGAGCGCGATGAAGAAGGCGAAGAGGATCGTCAACGCCATCGCCGCCCCCGCCCTGAGCGGCTCTCCCTCGGCGATCAGGAACGCGACCGCGGCGATGCCCGCGACGGCGACGATCGCGCTCACGAGCGCGGCGACGATGCCCGTCACGCTGGCGAAGCTGCGATACGAGAGGAGCACGCGATCGTCGTCGCCGCGGATGTTCGCGACCTCGCCCGCGCGCAAGCCGGTCGTGAAGCGATAGTGCGTGTGCGCGAACGGACCTCCTAAGGTTTTCGGAGGTGGCGGAGGCGCGGGAGCCGGCGCAGGCGGCGCGATGGGAGGAACGTACGCGGGATTCGTTTCGAGCTTGGGACCGAGCGGCTCGGTGGGAGGCTCGATCAGCGCATCGGCGGCGAGATCCGCCGGCTCATCCGGCGTAGCTACTTTTTTTTTAGCTCCGCGGCGTCGATCTTCTCGTGCGGCACGGTCTCCAGCTTCACGTGCTGCGACGTCGGGAGGATGTCGAGCGCGGAGAGGTCTTCGGTCGGCGGCGGCACCGGTTGATCGAACGGCTCCGCGCCCGCCATCGGCGTCGGCTCCGACTCCGTCGGCAGCTCCTCTGAGAACCGGCCGTAGGTGTTGCCGAGGCGCAGCCGAGCGCCGTGCGTGAGCGGCGCGACGCGGATGCGCTTGCCGTTCACATACGTGCCGTTCGCGCTGGCGAGATCGTGCAGGACGAAAAACCCGCGCTCGAAAACGATCTCCGCGTGATGGCGGGAGACCTTCGGATCGCGGACGATGATGTCGTTTCCGGGATCGCGGCCGAGGGTGAACGGGCGATGCGTCTGCAGGCGATAGCTTTTCTCCGCGCCGTCGAGGCCGACGAAGAAGATTTTGGCCATTCGCGGCGATTCTAGCCTATCAGGCGCTGCGGCTCATCTCGGAGACGAGCTCGTCGACCGTGAGCGGCTTCGTCAGCCACGAGCGGACGCGCCGCGGCATCTCCTCCGGCGCGGGCTGACCGCTGATGACGATGATCTCGATGTCCGAGTTCGCGTCCTCATCGTTCAGCTTCTCCACGACTTCGCCACCGTCCATGAGCGGCATCATCCAATCCAGCAGGATGTAGTCAGGCCGCTCGGTATGGACGCGGTCCACTGCCTCCGCGCCGTTGGAAGCGAGCTTGACCTCGAATCCGCGCTGGTTGAGTCCGATCGCGTACAGCCTTCGGACATCCGCATTGTCCTCGACGAGTAACACTTTCGGCCGGGCCATCACGGGGGTGGAAGGGGTGCAGATTTCCCGCCAACGCTTCATGCTATTCTCCGCGCCGCGTTCCGAGAGCACCGTATGAATGTGAAGAAGCGTTTGTTGGATGGCGCGCGCATGAATCGCGCGATTCGCCGCATGGCCATTGAAGTCGTCGAGAAGAATCGCGGGCTCGAGGATCTGATGATCGTCGGCATCCGCAGCCGCGGCGTTCCCATCGCCGAGCGCATGGCGAAGGAGATCGAGGAGATGGAGGGGCAGCCGGTCGGTTTCGGCATCCTCGACATCACGCTCTATCGCGACGATCTCACGACCATCGCGCCGCAGCCGGTCGTGAAGCCAACGAAGCTGCCGGAGCCGATCGACGACAAGATCATCGTCCTCGTCGACGACGTGCTCTACACCGGCCGCACGGTCCGCGCCGCGCTCGACGCGCTCATCGACTTCGGACGCCCGAAGCAGGTCATGCTCGCCGTCCTCATCGACCGCGGCCATCGCGAGCTCCCCATCCACGCCGACGTGATCGGCAAGACCGTCCCCACCGACGCGCACGAGGTGATCAAGGTCAAGCTCGTGGAGACGGATGATGAGGATGAAGTGCTGATTATGGAGAAATGACAGTCGCAAAGTCGTCAAGTCTCAAAGTCTCAAAGTGGTTCTCCTTTGAGACTTTGAGACTCTGAGACTTTGCGACTTCGATCGATGCGCACGAACAGCTCCGCACTCCGCTCGAAAGACCTCCTGGGCATCGAGCCTCTCACTCCCGACGAGATCACGCTCATCCTCGATACGGCCGAGGGGTTCAAGGAGGTGAGCGAGAGACCGGTGAAGAAGGTGCCGGCGTTGCGCGGGCAGCTCGTCATCAACCTCTTCATGGAAGCGTCGACGCGCACGCGCGTCTCGTTCGAGATCGCGGAGAAACGGTTGTCGGCGGACACGCTCAACTTCTCCGCGTCGGGATCGGCCGTGGAAAAGGGCGAGACTCTCATCGACACGGCCGAGAACCTCGTGGCGATGCATCCGAACATGATCGTGATGCGCCATAAACATCCCGGCTCGCCGAAGATGCTCGCCGATCGCTTCGAGAACATCTCCATCATCAACGCCGGCGACGGCGCGCACGAGCATCCCACGCAGGCTCTCCTCGACGCCTTCACCATCCGCGAGCGCCTCGGCCGTCTGCAGGGCGTGAACGTCACCATCGTCGGCGACATCAAGTACTCGCGCGTCGTGCGCTCGAACATTCATCTCCTCACGAAGATGAAGGCGAACGTCACGCTCGCCGGACCGCCGTCGCTCATGCCGGCGGAAGTGGAGAAGATGGGCGTGCGCGTCGTGCACTCGCTCGATGAGGCGATCGAAGGCGCGGACGTCGTGATGATGCTGCGCATCCAGCTCGAGCGGCAGGGGAAGCTCAGCTTTCCGTCGCTGCGCGAGTACTACAACACGTTCGGCTTGACGCGCGAGCGGTTGCGCCGCGCGAAGCAGGGCGTGCTGGTCATGCATCCCGGCCCGATGAACCGCGGCGTCGAGATCGCGTCGGACGTCGCGGACGATCCGCGTTACTCCGTCATCCTCGATCAGGTCACGAACGGCGTCGCCGTGCGTATGGCCGTGTTGTATCTGCTCTCCGGAGCGCACGGAGGCGCGGAGTGAACCTGCTCATCACGAACGCGCGCGTCGTCGACCCGTCGCAGGATCTCGACGAGACGCTGGACATCCTCATCGAAGAAGGCTCGGTGTCGCGCATCGACGTGCGCATCAAGTCTTCGAATGTGGAGACCATCGACGCGACGGGACTCGTCGCCACGCCCGGCTTCATCGACTTGCACACGCATCTGCGCGAACCGGGGCAGGAGCACAAGGAGACGATCGCCACCGGCACGCGCGCGGCAGTCGCGGGCGGCTACACGGCGGTGTGCGCGATGGCGAACACCGTTCCGCCAAATGACGAGCGCGCGGTGACGGAGATGGTGCGCGCGGAGGCGGCGCGCAACGGCTGGTGTCGCGTCTATCCGATCGGCGCGGTGAGCAAGGGTTTGAAGGGCGAAGAGCTCGCGGAGCTCGCGGACTTGCGCGCCGCGGGTTGCGTTGCCGTCAGCGACGACGGGAAGCCCGTCTGGAACGCGCAGCTCATGCGCCGCGCGCTCGAGTACTGCTCGATGCTCGGCATGCCGGTGATTGCGCACGAGGAAGACGCGAACCTGAACGAAGGCGGCGTCATGCACGAAGGCTACGTCTCCACCCTCCTCGGCATGCGCGGCATTCCGGCGGCGTCGGAGGAGACGCTCGTCGCGCGCGACGTCATCCTGGCGCGACTCACGAACGCGCACGTGCACATCGCGCATCTCTCGACCGCGGGCGCGGTGGAGATCGTGCGCCGCGCGCGTGCGGCAGGCGTGAAGGTCACGTGCGAAGTCACGCCGCATCACATCGCACTCGGCGACGACTCCGTGCGCTCGTTCTCGACGAATCTGAAAATGAATCCGCCGTTGCGCAGCGAGGAGCATCGCCGCGCGATTCTCGAAGGCATCGCCGACGGCACCATTGACGCCATTGCCACCGATCACGCGCCGCATCACTTCGATGAGAAGAACGTCGAGTTCGACCTCGCGCCGTTCGGCGTGATCGGTCTCGAGACCGCGTTCGCCGTCTGCTACGAACATCTCGTGCGGGCGAAGGTCATCGATCTCCCGCGACTCATCGATCTGCTCTCGTGTGGACCCGCGCGCGTGTTCCGTCTGCCCGGCGGCACGCTGAAGGAAGGCAGTCCCGCGGACGTGACGCTGCTCGATCTCGATGCGCGCGTCACGGTCGATCGCGAGTTCGTGTCGAAGGCGGCGAACTCGCCGTTCGTGGGCGCATCGCTGCAGGGACGCGTCGTGGCGACGATCGTCGGCGGCGTGATCAAACACGACGCGCGGACGCAGAACGCGACGGCGCCGGCGCCGAAGAAAGCGCAGCGGAAGAAGAAATGACGGACGCGAAGCGCAAGCGGGTCGTGATCGTCGACGACTCCGCGTCATACTGCGACCTCTGGTCGAACTTCATGCTCGAGCGCTACGCCGACGTCGCGGACGTCGAGACGTACAGCCACCCGTACGATGCGCTGCCGAAGATCGACGACTCGATCGACCTCCTCATCGTCGACCTGGAGATGCCGGGGATGGACGGGAAGAAGTTCGTCGAGTACGCGCGCGCGAAAGGTCTCTCGCCGCGGCGCATCGTCGTCACGTCCTCGCACTCCGCGGATGAATTGCACCAGCGCTTCCGCATCGGCGAGACGATCGCCGTCATCAACAAAACGGAAGCGAAGCAGCAGGAGGCGTTTCTCATGATCCTCGACTCGATCATGAGACGCTGACCGCAACTTCTCTATAATCCCCACGCCGTGACCGCCGTTCCCGAACAACAGGCGCCGAGCTTTTCCCTCAACGATCTGCTCGTGTACATGTCGAAGCAGCAGGCGTCGGATCTTCATCTGAAGCCGATGCGGCCGCCGCTCGTGCGCGTGCAGGGAAAGCTCATCCCGATCAAGACCGACGCGCTCAAGCCCGCCGATCTCGAGAAGATGCTCCTGCCGATTCTCAACCGCGCGCAGCGCGAGAAGTTCGACGCGCACCAGGCCGTCGACTTCGGCTACGGCGTGCCCGGCGTGGCGCGCTTCCGCGCGAACATGTACATGCAGCGCGGCACGGTGGGCGCGGTGTTCCGCCGCATCCCGATTCAAGTCGCGAGCGTCGAGCAGCTCGAGCTGCCGCTCGCGGTCAGCGAGCTGACGCAGATTCCGGATGGACTCGTGCTCGTCACCGGTCCGACCGGCTCGGGCAAGTCGACGACGCTCGCGGCGATGATCCTCAACATCGCCGAGCACGAGCCGCTGCACATCGTCACGATCGAAGATCCGATCGAGTTTCTCTTTCAGGATCGCATCGCCGCGATCTCGCAGCGCGAGGTCGGCACGGACACGCCGACGTTCCGCGAGGCGTTGCGCAACGCCATGCGCCAGGATCCGGACGTGATCATGGTCGGCGAGATGCGCGACATGGAGACGATCCAGACCGTGCTCACGGCCGCGGAGACGGGACACCTCGTCTTCTCGACGCTGCACACGAACAATGCCGCGCAAACGCTCGACCGCATCATCGACGCGTTTCCCGCGGAGCAGCACAAGCAGATCCGCGCGCAGCTCTCGCTCGTGCTGCGCGGCATCATCTCGCTCAAGCTGATCAAGACGATCGACGGGAAGATGACGGCGGCGGTCGAGGTGCTCAAGGTCTCGCCGCGCATCGCCAAGCTGATCGAGGACGGCCACACGAAGGACATCCTCGAGGAGATGGAGAACTCGGTCGGCCTCTATCGCATGCAGTCGATGAATCAGTCGCTGATCGCGCTGCTCGTGCATCAGAAGATTTCGTATCAGGACGCGATGGCGCTTTCGAGCGACGCCGACGATCTCTCGCTCAAGCTGCGCAAGATGTTCCCGCAGATCGAGGAGCGCGTCCGCCAGGGAGGAGACATGGCCCCGAGTTACTCCGACTTCTCGCAGATCACGGAGCTGATGGACATCAAGCGTCTTTACGAAGAGCAGGAGTCGCAGTGGCGGCAGCGGATGCTCGACAAGGACGAGGAGCTGGAGAACCTCCGCCACGACATGGACTTCCTCCGCTCGCAGGTGAACTCGCAGCAGGGCGGCGACAAGCACAAGGACGAGGAGATCGCGCGGCTGCGCGGCGAGGCGGAACGCCTTCGCACGGACGCGCAGGCGAAGATCACGCAGCTTCAGGAGCGCATCAAAGAGTTGAATCAGAAGCTGATGGGTGCTGCGCAGGCGCCGCGGCGATGACGACCCGTCCGACGAAATCTCTGGAGACGTTCCCCAACCCGAATCCCGAGCGCGACTACGAGATCGCGTTCGAGGCGCCGGAGTTCACGTGCCTCTGCCCGATGACGGGCCAGCCGGACTTCGCGACGATCCGCATGCGCTACGTGCCGGATGCGAAGTGCGTGGAGCTGAAGTCGCTGAAATTGTACCTGTGGTCGTATCGCGATGAAGGCGCGTTCCACGAGGCGGTGACGAACCGCATCGCGAACGACCTGATCGCCGCGCTCGACCCGCGGTTCCTCGAGGTGGAGGGGGACTTCTACATTCGCGGGGGGATTCGGACGAAGGTGAAAGTGGA
>DATELS010000132.1:0-16797 GCA_035276365.1 Thermoanaerobaculia bacterium | reverse complement strand
GCAGGTTGCGCGAGGCGAAGACGAGCGCTCCGGCGAGCGCGAACGCGCCGACGGTGTGGCCGCTGGGGAAGGACGTCGATGAGCCGGGTGCGTAATGCGTGGGGCCGAGCCACAGCTCGGGACGCGCGCGGCCGACGAGTGGTTTGACGAGTTGCGCGAGTGCGCCCGCGGTGAGTCCGGCGAGCGCCATCGCGATCGCGTAGCGCAGCCAGCGCGGCTCGATGTACGCGACGCCGGCGACGACGAAGAACGCGACGAGCATCACCGGGTTCATGCCGCCGCCCAGGCGGTTGAGGATGCGGATCACATCCTCGGTCGTGTCGGATTGAATTCCTTCGGCCCACGCGAGCAGCGGGCGGTCGAGGACGAGCCACGTCACCGCCGTCGCGAGCGCGCCGAGGGCGAGGCCGAGGAGGGCGCGGCGCGCGATGGAGCGATCGACATGGACGGCGCGCAGTTGCGTGAGCGGCGCACGCATGTTCGCGGTGTCGTCGGCGCTTTGCACGATCACGAGGAGGAGTAAGCCCGCGAGGCACCAGAACACCGCGTCCCACGACGGAGCTTCGCGGCCGAGGAAGGAGAGCTCGTCGATGGAGAGCGAGTCGTGGAGCCAGAGGCGGTTCACCGACACCACCGGCGACGGCCAGAAGACGGAGAGCAGCAGCAGCGTCGCGAACGCGGCGGCGGCGTAGCGGCGCTTACTTTCGATAGACATCGAACGGCTTTCCGATCATCTGCAACTCGCCCACGCGCTCGTACCGGCTCAGCACATCCGAGATCTCCTCGGCATTCTTCCGACGCGTGATGATGACGCGCGGATCGAACGCGTGAATTTCATCCGCGTCGACGTGCAGTGCATGCCACAGGTCGGGATTCATTCCGCGGACCCAGAGATGCGGACAGACGTACAGCGCGACTTCCTGCGGCGCGACGCGCTGCGCCTCGATCGCGCGGACGAGCGGGCGATCCGACGCCATCTCGTTCGCGAGCGGCACGAGCGCGATCGCGGCATAGCCGAGGGTGAGGATGAGCACGAGTCCTGTGGCGAGAGTGGAGGTGATGAGCGTGCCGCGCAGCGTGATGATGAACACGGCGATTGACGCGATGAGCAGGATTACGAAGAGCACGCGCACGTCCATGCGCGTCGCGAGCGCGGCGTACTCGCCTTTCACCGGCACGACGAGAGCCGCGACTGCGATCACCGCGAGCAACGTCGCCATCACGAGATTCGCGCGACGCGACCACGCGTCCGCCGACTCGAGTCCGCACGCGATCAGCAGCGCCACCGCGGGGAGCATCGCGATCATGTAGACGTCGAGCTTCGACGACAGCAGCGAGTACGGCACGAGCACCGCGAGGATCCAACTGCGCGCGAACTTCGCCTTCTCGTCTTTCGCGCGCAACGACGCGAGCGCGAGGAAGAACCACGGCATGAGCGTCAGCGGCGCGCGCACGAGGTAGAACCACGGCGGCGAGCGATGCACCCACGCGCCGACCGCGCGGCCGACCGTCTGCTTGTAGAAGATCTCGCGCCAGAATGCCTCGCCGCCGAGGATCACCGCGGGCACGAACCAGAGCAGCGGGATGACGATCATCGGCAGCAGCGCGAGGAGATCGCGCGCGCGCGGCTTGCGTCGGAGACGAATCGACTCGAACGCGAACAGCGCGATCGTGATCACCGGCGCCATCGGTCCCTTCACGAGCGTCGCGAATCCCGTCGCCACACCCGCGGCGAACTTGCGATCGTTCCAGAGAAACCACGCCGCGAGCGCGAGCAGCAGCGCGAACTCGACGTCCATGCGCGCCGTCTGCGCCGAGCCCCACATCAGCAGCGACGTGCCGACGACGAACGCCGCCATCGGTCCGCCGAAGCGATGCATGAGCCAGAGCAGTAATCCGAATGCGACGAGCGACGGAAGCACGAACGGCCAGATCGAATACACGCCGAACGGATACGTCAGCAGATCGACGATCCAGAAATGCAGCGGCGGCTTGTGCGTGAACGGCGAGCCCTCGAGCGTCGGGAGGAAAAAGGAGCCGGCACGCATCTCGCGCACGACCTGCGTGTACTTCGTCTCGTCGCCGACGTAGAGCTCGCGCCGGAGGGGCGAGAGGAGGACCGAAACGGCGACGATCGCGAGCGCGACCGCGGGAGCGCGACGCATGCGGCGCGGATTGTAACGCGGCTTAAGTCGCTGGAATGCAATCGCTTAGCGCGCGGACCCAAAGACGCGCCCGTTGGCAGGCGGAGTGCTAGAATCTTCGGCGTGGATTGGTACTTCGAAGGAGGACAATCGATGTCGAATTCCGCCGCTGACGTTCAGCACATTCTCGCGAGCCAGGATCCCGAGTTCCAGCAGTGGGCCGAAGAACACCGTCGCTGTGAGAGCCGTCTTCACGAGCTCACCGGCAAAAAGGAAATCACGACCGACGAGGAGTTCGAAGAGAAGACGTTGAAGAAGCGGAAACTCCATCTGAAGGATCAGATGGCCGAACGGATTCGGACGTACGAGTCCTCACACGCGGTAGCCTGAGCACCGGCCCTCACCTGACCCTCTCCCCGCACGCGGGGAGAGGGATTGATCGCTACGTCATCGACGCAATGAAACCCGTCCGCCCGAACTTCCGCCGCGGCGTGTACGTCATCCCGACGTCGCTGACGATTCTCAACATCTTCTTCGGCTTCCGCTCGATCGTGTACGCGACGCGCGGCATCGAGGCGATGACCCTCGGCAACGCCGCGGCGGCCGCGGACTTTTTCCAGACCGCCTGCCTCTCGCTCCTCTTCGCCGCCGTCTTCGACACGTTCGACGGTCTCATCGCACGCCAGCTCAACGCGACGAGCGAGTTCGGCAAGGAGTACGACTCGCTCGCGGACGTCGTCACCTTCGGCGCGGCACCCGCGGTGCTCGTCTACGCGTGGGGACTGCACGTCTTCGAGAAGCTCGGCGGCGGCATCGCCTTCCTGTTCCTCGCCGCGGTCTCGCTGCGCCTCGCGCGCTTCAACGTGCAAACGGGCAAGACGGACTACCGCTGGTTCGTCGGCCTGCCCAGTCCCGCCGGCGCGCTCACGCTCGCATCGATGATCTTCTACGCGCCCGCGCCGATCACCGACCGCCGCTTCGCCGTGATCGTGATGATCCTGACCGTCGCCACGGCGTTCGCGATGGTCTCGCCGGTTCGCTACCGCAGCCAGAAGGGCCTCGCGCTCCAGAAGGAACGCCCGCTGCGCTACTTCCTCGCCCTCGCCGCGATCCTCGCCATCGCCTTCCGCTTCCCGCGCGAGCTGTGGTTCGCGGGATCGATCCTTTACCTGGTCTCCGGGCCGTTGGTGCGGTTGTGGGGGATTGCGTTCCCGACCAGTCTCAAAGTCTCTGAGTCTCAAAGTCTCAAAGAAGAAGCGAAGCCGACAGCCGTCGATCCTCTTTGAGACTTTGCGACTTGAAGACTTTGAGACTCCCGCGCGTGTGGTAAAACCCCGCCCATGTCGCCCCACCCCAAATCGCCGAACGGCTACCGCCTCGGCATCATCAATCCGCTGACGCTCGTCGGCACCGAGATCAAGACCATCCTGCGCGAGCGGGCGTTTCCGTTCGCGAAGATCGCGCTGCTCGATGCGAGCGGGCAGTCCGCGGGCGCGCTGACGGAGATCGACGAGACGCCGGCGATCGTTGCGCCCGTGTCGCAGGAGGGGCTCGACGATCTCGACCTCGTCTTCTTCTGCGGTCCCGCGGAGACGAATCGCGAGTGGATCGCGCGGCAGGAGCAGGACGACTTCATCGCCATCGATCTCTCCCAGCCCACCGCGTCCGACGACGGCAAGCTCGCCATCGCCGGCGTGAACCTGGAGGACGTCGACGGCAACGACGGCGTGCTCGTGTCGCCGCATCCCGTCGCCATTCCGATCGCGCTGATCCTCCATCAGATCGCTACGCTCTCGCCCGTCGAGCTCTCCACCGCGACCGTCGTGCAGCCGGCGTCGGAGTTCGAGCAGAAGGGCGTCGAGGAGCTCGCGCAGCAGACGATCAGCGTGCTCAATATTCAGAAGGTTCCGCACGACGTCTTCGACCGCCAGCTCGCGTTCAATCTCTATCCCGCGCTCGAGCACAACGAGGAGTTCATCGTCTCGCAGATCCGCGCGATCACGGACGCGCGCGCGCAGCTCGCGCTGCTCATCACGCAGGGGACGATCTTTCACGGCCACACGTTCTCGCTGTTCGTGAAGACGCGCGAGGAGCTCGAAACCACGAAGATCATCGCCGCGCTGCAGGCGAATCCCGCGCTGGTGATGCCGGAAGGCGATCAGCAGTTCGGCACGATCGACGCGGCGGGCAAGGACGAAGTGCTGATCGCGGAAGTGCGTCCCGATCCCTCGATTCGCGGCGGATTCTGGGTCTGGGCCGTCTGCGATAATCTGCGCCGCAGCTCGGCGCTGAACGCGGTGCTCGTCGCGGAGCGAGTGCTGTTCGGCGCCGGCACCACGCATTAGGAGCGAATCAACCCATGCAGGACTTCTACGAACCGAAGGTCGGCGACATGGCTCCCGACTTCCAGCTTCCCTCGACGCGCGGCAAGGACATGACGCTGAAGCAGCATCGCGGCAAGGACGTGATCCTCTACTTCTATCCGAAGGACGACACGCCCGGCTGCACCGCGGAGGCGTGCTCGTTTCGCGATCACGAATCCGATCTCGCCAAAGAACACGCCATCGTCCTCGGCGTCTCCATCGACTCGATGGAGAGCCACGAGAAGTTCCGCGACAAACACGAGCTCAACTTCCCGCTGCTCTCCGACCAGACCGCGGACATCGCGAAGATGTACGGCGTATGGAAAGAGAAGAATCTCTACGGCCGCCGCACGTGGGGCGTCGCACGCACGACGTTCTGGATCGGACCGGACGGACGCATTCGCAAGATCTACAAGAAGGTGGATGCCGCGAAACACGCGGAAGACATCCTCACGGACTTGCGAGCGGCGCGGAAGAAGTAGTTAACGAGTGGTTGCGGCCGCGCGGAACGCCGCGATCCTCCGCGCCGCTTCTTCCAGCGCGCTGAAGTCCTTCGCGAAGCAGAAGCGCAGCAGACGGTCGCCGCGATCGCTCGCGTAGAACGACGGTCCCGGCACCGACGCCACTCCTGCCTCTTCGATCAGCGCCATCGCCGCTTCGCTCGCGTTCGCGAAGCCGTCCGGGATCTCCGCGAGCATGTAGTACGCGCCCTGCGGCACGAACGGGCGGAAGCCGCCTTCGCACAGCGCGTTCGCGCAGAGGTCGCGCTTCTTCTCGTAGTCCGCGGCGAGGTTGCGGTAGTACTCCTCGCCGATCTCCAGCGCGCGGGCGATGCCCCACTGCAGCGGCGTCGGCGCGCAGACGTAGAAGAGATCATTCACGAGTCCGATCGACGCGGCGATGCGCTTGTCCGCCGCGACGTATCCGATGCGCCAGCCCGTCACGGAGAACGTCTTCGAGAAGCCGCTGATCGTGATCGTCACGTCGCGATCAACCGACGCCATCGACAGGTGCTTCTTCCCGTCGTACACGATGTACTCGTAGATCTCGTCGGTGAAGCACCACGTGTTGAACTCGCGGCACAGCGCGGCGATGCGCTCGAGCTCCTCGCGCGTGAATACTTTCCCGCACGGATTGCACGGCGTGCACACGACGATGCCGCGCGTCTTCGACGTGAACGCCGCGCGCAGTTGATCGAAGTCGATCGACCAGTCGGGAAGATTCAGCGGAACGAACCGCGGAGTGATGCCGAGGACTTTGAGAGTGTTGAGGTGGTAGCCGTAGTAGGGCTCGAAGAGGATCACTTCATCGCCCGGATTCAGCGTCGCCATCGCCGCCGCGGCGAAGCCTCCGGTCGATCCGACCGTCACCACGATCTCGCTCGCGGCATCGACTTTGAATCCGTTGAAGCGCTCGCACTTTGCGGCGATGCGCTCGCGCAGCGCGTCGATGCCTTCGAACTTCGAGTACGTCGCCTTCGACGACTGGATCGCGTCGCATGCGCCTTCGACGAGCTCCGGAATCGTGGGCAGGTCGCAGATGCCTTGTCCGAGGTTGATGCCGCCGACGCGCTCGCACTCGCGGGACATGCGGCGGATGTCGGACTGCACGAGTCCGCGCAGACGATCGCTGATCTGATTCATGGACGGTAGTGTAGCGCGCGCGTGACGGTTGACGGTTGGCGGTTGGCGGTTGGCCGTCGTAAGTCCCTTTGTTTTCAACGGGGAATACTCATCCGTAGTCCGGCACCTCGGCTGCACTGGAGCGTGCCCAACGCATTCGCTTCAGCGAAAGGAAAACAGCCGTGAGACTCTTCAAACTCTTTCTTCTCTTCCTCGTCGCCGCCATTCCGGCGATGGCTCAGGTCAACGACACGTACGTCATCGCCGCGGCGGCGAACCAGCGCGGCGGCTTCGGCTCGCACTGGATGACGCGCTTCAGCGTGTTCAATCCGCACACCGACTATCCGCTCACGGTGAGCATCACGTTCTTGCCGACCGGCGGCGCGAAGGGCATCGAAGAGCTCGTCGACATTCCGGCGAACTCGCTCGCGTACTCGGACAACCTGCTCGACGATCTGTACGGCGTGCAAGGCGGCGGCGCGCTGCTCGTCGCGACGTTCCCTGAAGACAACCCGAAAGTACCGAACAACGTGCTCGCGCGCTCGTTCCTCGTCATCAGCGACACGTACAACAACCTGTCGAGCGGCACGTACGGGCAGACGATTCCCGGCGTGTGGGCGGGCCTGCTCGACTACGACTTCGACGGCATCAGCGCGGTCGCGCACGGCGTGCGCAACATCTCCAGCCAGGGCTGGCGCACCAACGTCGGCGCCGCGAACCTCGGCCGCTGCAGCGTGACGGTGCGCCTCAACGTGTACGACGCCGACGGCCGCAAGATCCTCAACCAGGCGCCGCTCGTCGTGCCGCCGCTCGGCCACATTCAGGACAGCCTGCCGGTGACCGTCGACTCGGGATCGGTCGAGTTCTTCGTCGATGATCCGTGCTCGAACGACGACAGCCGCTACGCCGTCGTCTTCCCGTATGTTTCGACCATCGATCAACTCTCCGGCGATCCAACGTATCAGGTGCCGACGCTCCTCGCGTCGCCGAGCGTGCTCTTCTCGAAGGGACCGCAGGCGCAGTCGGTCATCGATCCGACGTCGGTCGGCAAGAAGATCGACTCCGCGTACGCGCGGACGGTGCGCGCGCAGATGGAGCACCGCGGAAAAGCGCGGCTCCAGCGCACGATTCAGGGCTGGCAGATCGTGAAGTGATTGCGTTCGCGCGGCGGGGATAGAATCCCCGCCGCATGCGCGCTGCCGTCACACAAACCGCCCTCCCCTTCCCGCTCGCCCGCCGCGGCAAAGTCCGCGACGTGTACGACCTCGGCGACCGCTATCTGTTCGTCGCCACCGACCGCATCTCCGCGTTCGACGTCGTGCTCTCGCCCGGCATTCCGGACAAGGGCTCGATCCTCACGCAGATCTCGAACTTCTGGTTCGACCGCTTCTCGCACATCGAGAACCATCTGCTCGAGACCGACTTCGAGCGCTTCCCCGACGACATCCGCAAACACGACGAGCTGCGCGGACGCGCGGTGATCGTGAAGAAGTGTCAGGTCGTGCCCGTCGAGTGCGTCGCGCGCGGCTATCTCGTCGGGTCCGGACTGAAGGAGTACAAGGAGTCGGGCAAGGTGTGCGGCATCGAGCTCGAGCCGGGACTCACGACCGCGAGCAAGCTGCCGACGCCGATCTTCACGCCGGCGACGAAGGAAGACACCGGCCACGACATCAACATCCCGTTCGAGCGGATGGCGGAGATCGTCGGCGAAGAGCTCGCGCTCGAGCTGCGCGATCTCACGCTCTCGATCTACGAACAAGCGGCGGAGTACGCGTTGACGCGCGGCATCATCATCGCGGACACGAAGTTCGAGTTCGGTCTCATCGGCGATCGCATCGTGTGGATCGACGAGGCGCTCACGCCCGATTCGTCCCGCTTCTGGCCCGCGGATGAATACGTCGTCGGCAAGAATCCGCCGTCGTACGACAAGCAGTTCGTGCGCGACTGGCTGGAGACGACGACATGGGACAAGACGCCGCCCGCGCCGGAGTTGCCGCAGGAAGTCGTGGAGAAAACGCGCGAGAAATACCTCGATGCGTATCGCGTGCTGACGGGAGAGGCGCTGCAGGTTTGAGGAAGGCAGGCGGCCGCTAGAGAGCCGCAGGGACACTTGGACGCTTCCTTGAACCTTACCGGGAGGCGCGTAGCCTAGCACAACAACTGGTGGAAGCGCCACTACTGGTGAACTTCATGCAACGTCGCACGATCTTTTTCATCCTCGGCGGCCTGCTCATCGCCACCGCGATCGCGCTGACGAGCGGCTATCTCGTGTGGCGCGCGATGAAGCGCACGGTCGTCGAACAGGTTTTGACGCCTGAAGAAAAGACGATCGATTTGACGACGCTGGTGACGCAGGTGCGCGAGCTCCAGCGCCTGGAGACCGCGTCGATGCGCGTCATGCACATCGGCAGGATCACGCAGTCGTACAAGCTCGTGCCGAACGCGCTGGCGGGCGACGAGATCACGTTCCTCGCGGAAGGCGACGTCATCGCCGGAATCGATCTCGCGCGACTGAAGCCGCAGGACGTGTGGCGCTCGCCAGACGGCACGCTCAACCTGCGACTGCCGCCGTCGCAGATTCTCGTGACGCGCGTCGACAACGAGAAGTCGCGCGTGCTGAATCGCAAGACGGGCGCGCTGCGCCGCGCGGACGTCGACCTCGAAACGCGCGCGCGGCAGAATGCGGAGGCGAACATCCGGCGCGAGGCGCTGCAGCGCGGGATTCTCGTCACGGCATCGCAGAACGGCGAGAAGAAGATGGCCGAGTTTCTCCACACCCTCGGCTTCGAGCGCGTGCGCTTCGTCAGCGGCGGCCCAGCACCGACTTTGCCACGCTGATCGCGCGCCGCAGCGCCATCGACTTGTTCTCCGTCTCGACGTACTCGGTCGCGGGATCGGAGTCGAAGACGATTCCCGCGCCGGCCTGCACGTACGCGCGATCGTTCGCGAGCGTGATCGTGCGGATCGTGATGCACGAGTCGAGATTGCCGTTGAACGAAAAGTACGCGACGGCGCCGGCGTACGGCCCGCGACGCGAGTTCTCGAAACGATCGATGAGCTCCATCGCGCGAATCTTCGGCGCGCCGCTGACGGTGCCCGCGGGAAAGCACGAGAGGAACGCGTCGACGGCGGTGCGGTCGTCGCGCAGCGTGCCCTGCACGTCGGTGACGAGATGCATGACGTGGCTGTAGCGCTCGATGTGCTTGAAGTCGGAGACGGCGACGGAGCCGCTCGCGGCGACGCGGCCGACGTCGTTGCGTCCGAGGTCGACGAGCATGAGGTGCTCGGCGTTTTCTTTCGGATCGGCGACGAGCGCGGCTTCGAACGCGAGGTCTTCGTCATGCGACGTGCCGCGCGGACGCGTGCCGGCGATCGGCCTTGTTTCGACGACACCGTGCGTGACCCGGACGAGCATCTCCGGCGACGCGCCGACGAGCGTGCACTCGGTCGTGCGCAGCAGGAACATGTACGGCGACGGATTGATCGAGCGCAGCGAGCGATACAACGTGAGCGCGTCGCGCGTCGGGAACTCGGTCTCCCAACGCTGCGAGAGCACGATCTGGAAGATCTCGCCCGCCGCGATCTCCTCCTTCGCGTCGCGCACCATCTGCTCGAACGAGTCGCGCGTGTGCGTCGACGTGAAGCTTGCAGGCGCGACTTCGCGTGGAAACTCGAGCGGCTCCATCGTCGCGGCGCGCAGTCGTTGCGCGGCGTTGTCGAGACGCCGGTTCGCATCTTCGATCGTGCCGTCTTTGAACACGTTCGCGACGATGAACAGACGCTGGCGCACGTGATCGAAGACGACGACGTTGTCGAAGAAGAGCAGCTTCGCGTCGGGGATGCCGAGGTCGTCGCGGTGATGGTCGGGGATGCGCTCGGACCATGCGGCGACGTTGTAGCCGAAGTAGCCGACCGCGCCGCCGAAGAACGGCGGCAGCGCATCTTCGCCTTCGACGCGCAGCGGCACGAGCTCTTCGTTGAGCACGCGCACGGGATCGCTGATCGTCGCGTCGAAGCGCAGGCTGCGCCGCGGCTCGAAGCCGACGAAGGAGTAGCGGCCGAGGTTCTCGCCGCGCTCGACGGACTCGAACAGAAATGCTTCTTCGCCGTCGCGCGTCAGCGCGTGAAACGCGACGACGGGCGTGAGCGTGTCGGCGCTCAGCTCGCGCACGACCGGGATGACGTCGTAACTCATGCGAAGACCTTCATGAACAGCTCATGCTGCCGCACGGCCTGCGCCTCGAGCAAGGCCAGGCCGCCGCGCTGGCCCGCACCATACGCGGCTTCGATGACGTTCTCGCATGGCGGAATGGTGACGTTCGCGCCGAGGGGCAGCGTGTTGATGATGAGGTCTCCGTCGAAGTGCTGCAGCGCATCGAGCGGCTGATCGGCTTTCGACGCGGTGCGGTTGTAAACCGTCGCGGGGATGTTCGCGTTTTGCAGCGCGACGAGCGCCGCGCGCGCGGTGCCGCCGGCGCCGATCACCGCGGCCTTCGTTGCGTGCGGCAGCAGCGCCGCGAAGCCGTCGACGTCGGTGTTGTCGGCGAGAATGCGGTCGCCGAAGTTGATCAGCGTGTTGACGGCGCGAGCGCGGCGCGCGTTGTCGCCCATGTCGGCGTTTTTCGCAACCGCAAAGTCGAATGCCTCTTCCTTGAACGGCGCGGTCACGCTGAGGCCGCACGGCTCGCCACGCAGAAACGCGTCAGTGAGCTCCGCGAATCGCTCGACGGACGCGATCGTGTACGCGGCCGGCACACCCTTCTCGCGAAAGAGCCGGTTGTGAATCGACGGCGAGAGGCTGTGTCCCGCGGGATTGCCGGCGACGGCGAAGACGCGATCCGCGCGCAGCGCTCCGCGACCGAAGATCTCCAACGCGCGTTCGAGCGTGAGCTGTCCCGGCGCGGCCATGTTCGTCGCGGCGACGAACGTGAGCTCGGATCCTTTGAACGGCGCGAGGATGCGTGAGTACAAGCCGCGCTCGCCCATCCCGATCACGGTGCTGGGCAAGAGCGCGAGCAGGCGTTCGTTGTCGGCGAAATGCGCCGGTGTCGCGGCGAGCTTCGTGTACGCGCATCGGCGCGCGCGCATCGCCTTCATGATCCGCTCGACGTCGCGCATGCCTTCGTAGTCGTGATGCGAGAGCACGGTGCGCTCGGGCACCGTGATCTCGACGCCTTCGCGCCACTCGACGTCGATGAAATCGATCGCCGCGTCGATCGCGCGCGCGACAATCGAGCGCGCGACGTGCTGTCCGCGATACGTGAGGATGATCGGCTTCTGCGTCGCCGCACGCAGCGCGTGCAAGTCGATCGTGTCGAAGCGCTCCGCGCGCACTTCGATCATGTCGTGCTCGCGTCGCACGGCGTGGATGGCGTCGAGCGCGCGCTCGCACGTCTCCTCGTAGATCGTGACGACGAGCTTCATCCGAGGAGCTCCATGCGCTCGCGGGCGGAGGCGGCGCGGCGCGAGTCGCCCGCGCGCGACCACATGTTCTGCAGGTTCGCGAGCACGCGCCGCAGCGTCTCGCGTGCGCTCCACGCGCGCAGATGCTCGCGCGTGAGCTGCACGGACACGAGCTCGCCGAGCTCGCCCATCGTCAGCGTGGTGCCACCGTGAAAGGGATCGACGTAGACCTCGTTGAGTTCGAACTGGACTTTGACGATGTAGTGTCCCGGCAGTCCGACGCCGAACGCCGTCAGTCCGAGTCTCGTGGCCACGTGCAGGAAGACGATGGACAGCGTGATCGGCAGTCCGACTTTGCGATCGATGACTTCGTTCAGATACGCGTTGCGCGGGTTGTAGTAGTCGCCGTCTTCGCCGCTGTAGCCGTCGACGTCGAACATCTCGGCGTGCAAATGTCCAAGGCGAAAGACGGGCGGCTCGCCGGGCGAGCAGCGGCGCTCGGCGCGCATCGCGAGACCATCGAGCTCATCGAGATAGCCCTGCAGATCGAGGCGCGGATAGTCCTCGAGCGCGATGAGCAGCGCGCCGCGGGCGAGGTTGTCGTTGGTGATCTCCCCCGCCGCGAATTCTCTGAATTGCCGCCTCGCCTCGGCCGGGTGAATGAGCATCGCAGTTGACGCGCCATAGTACCCTTCGACCCGGTGAAGACGGAGCGAACGGAAGCGATCATTCTGCACACCGTGCCCGCGCGCGAGCGCGACAAGATGGTCGTGTTTCTCACGCCCGATCACGGGAAGCGCAAGGGTTGGGCGTACGGCGCGCGCGCGATTCGCAGCCGCTTCGGCGCGGCGCTGGAGCCGCTTGCAAAAGTGCGTATCGGGTACGTCGAGCGCGAGTCGGATGAAGTCGTGCGCATCGAGTCGGTCGATCTCATCCGCTCGCTCTTTCCCGCGCAGCAGAATCTCGTCAGCAGCGTTGCGGCGACCTTCATCGCGGAGATGGTCGACACGTTCGCGCCCGCGAACGATCCCGCGGAGCTGATCTATCGATTACTCGATCGCACGACCGAGGCGTTGCTCGACGGCGCACCGGCGATGCCGGTCGTCGCGTATGCGGAAATCTGGACGCTGCGTCTCGCCGGCATCTTTCCCTCCGTCCGCAACTGCACGGACTGCGGGACGCCGCTCGCGCGTCCGCTGCGTTTCGACGCCACGCGCGAAGGCTTCGTGTGCGCATCGTGCGCGAGCCGCGAGGCGTTCATCGTGCCGAACGACGTCGCGGATACCATCGACGTCATCGGCCGCGCGCCGGTCGCGGAGTTCGCGTCGCATGCGCCGCCGCTGGAAGTCCTGATGGAGACGCGCTCGCTCGCGGGCTCGATCCGCCGCAATTTCCTCGGACATGAATTGAAGTCGTTCGAAGTGCTGGCCAGCGTGATGCGATGATACGTGCATGCGCAAGCTGATCCTGATTCTCTTCTTCGCGACATCGCTTCTCGCCGATGAACGCGCAACGATCAACGCGATGCTCGACGGCTGGCACGACGCCGCGGCGAAGGCGGACGAGCCGCGCTACTTCAGCGCCATGGCCCCCGAGTTCGTCTTCCTCGGCACCGACGCGACGGAGCGCTGGGATCTCGCGTCGTTTCGCGCGTTCGCGCATCCGTACTTTGCGAAGGGAAAAGCGTGGACGTTCGTGCCGCGCGATCGGCACGTCATGCTCTCGCCGCGCGGCGATGTAGCGTGGTTCGACGAGAAGCTGGACAGCGCGTCGTACGGCGAATGCCGCGGAAGCGGCGTCGTGCGTCGCATCCGCGGCACGTGGAAGATCGCGCACTACAACCTGACGATCCCGATTCCGAACGACCTCGCGAAGGAGGTCGTTCGGATGATTCGCGAGAAGCGCTAGCGCGGCGTGACCGTGTAGAAGTTCTGCGTGACGTTGTTCGTCACCGAGACGAAGCCCCAGATTCTCGTCCCCTCGGTCAGCGGCTCGAGCTCGACGCGCACCGGACGCGCGTACTTCGGCGCGACGTATCCGCTCAGGTCGCACTCCATGTTGAAGCTCGGCGCGGTCGGGAGGCCGTCCGCGTTCGTCGTGCCTTGCGGCCACAGGATGTACTCGTGCTCCCACGCCGGCGTCGACGACGCGATGTCGTACACGCGCACGCGCACGCGTCCGTACTCGAGTCCATTCAGACCGTAGATGCGCAGCGTCTTGCGGAAGCCGTCATCGAGACGCACGCCGACGATTTGCACGGTGCCTTCGCGAAAGTCGCTCTCGCGCACCACCGGCAGCTCCGTGTACGACCGCTCCTCGGGACGCGAGGTCTCGCTGCTCTCGACGACCAGCGACATCGAAATCCCCTGCGCCACGCTCCTCGGCACATAGATGAACGCGGGCGTCGGAATCGGCACGTCCTGTCCGCCGACGACGGTGCCGGTGTTCGCCGCGAGGCCGCCGCACATCTCGTCGGTGCACACGCGATCGACCGCCTTGCCGTTGCCGTTGTAGACGACGAGCCGCGTGTCGAACTTCGAGTGATAGCCGCAGTGCACGATGCCCGGCGCCACCGAAAGCAAGAGCCGGTCGTATTCTTCGGCGAAGGCGGGGAGCGCGAGAATGAGGACGAGGAGCGCGAGGCGTTTCATGGATTCCTCCTTCGGTCGGTGAGGGCGTGCACGAATCACTCCATCCAGCGGAGGATGACCTCCGCGAGCTCATCTTCTCTGCCACCGAAACCATGATCCGCGTCCGCGAGCGTCGCGAGCTCGAAGTTCGACTTCGCTCCGATCGCCTCCGCCGTCACGCGGATGCAGCCCGAGACGTCGTCGAAACAGTACTCGTCGTTCGCGCCCCACAGCGCGAGCGTCGGCTTGCGAATCGCGCGCAGATGGCGAAAGCGCGGCTTGCGTCCGAGGCGGAGTCCGCGCAGCAGTTCGAGAAAGGGGAAGACGTTGTAGTCACCGTCCGGATTGGCGATGTCGTAGAACGCGATCCAACTGAGCGGCGGCGTCGGCGCGAGCGACTCCGGCATCAGCTCTTCGCCGCGTCCATCGCGGATCATCGCCTTCGCTTTCTCGAGCGTCGAGCGAAAGCGACGCGGTCCGAGGTGCGCGTACGCGATGCCGGTGTCGTCGCCGGGGCCGAGGAGGATGTAGCGCTTGATGAAGTTGCGTGGCTTGCGGTGATCGTAGACCGCGATCTTGTTCGCGCCGGTCGAGTGTCCGATGAGCGTGAGATCGCGATAGCCGCGACTGCGCACCTCGCGCACCGCGGCGTCGATGTCGATGACGCAGTCGCGGATCTTCTCGTACGCCATCCCGCCGCGCTTCGGACCCCTGCGGCGGATGAGATACGAGCCGCGGTTGTTGAACGCAAAGTACGCGATGCCTGCATCCGCGAAACGCGCGCCGAGGATGTTCGTGCGCGGAGGCTCGAAGGAGCCACCCATGCCGTGCAGAAAAATCGCGGCGCGCGTCGAGCGGCGCTTCGGCTCGAACAGCAGTCCCGCGAGCGTGAGATCGTCCGCGGTCTTGAACCGCACGAGGCGGCAGAGCGGCTCTACACGATCCTGCGCGTGCGGTCGTCCCATCGCCAGAACTTCTCCCTCGTCAGATGCACGCCGCCGAACCAGGAGTCGGGATCGTTGATCGTGATGTCATCGACTTCACCGCTGACGACGTTCATCCCCGCGGGCGTGACCGCGAAGAGCGCCTTCGGCGGCTCGCCCGCGAGCGTGAGCAGCGGCACCGCGCGCCACGCGAGTCCGCGCAGCAATCGAAAGACCTCACCGTCTCCGAACCCGAACCGCGGTACTTCGGAGTTGAGTCGCTCGAAGATGGAGTAGAAGCTCGTCGTGCCCGACGCGATCATCTCGAGCGCGCGCTGCTCGATCGTGCCGAGTCCGTTGTAGACGGAGGGGAAACGCGAGGCGTGCAGCGTCATGCCTTCGCGCAGAAACGCGAAGTCCGGCCAGTCGCGATCGAGCCAGCGATTGAGCGACGTCGGATCCTCCGCGATGTAGTCGCGCCACACGTCGCGCGCGATCTTCGTCATCGCCGGCGTGACCGCGGCGCGCGACTCGAACAGCAAATACAACTCGCGCTCATCGTTCTGGCTGAGCGGCGCGGGACACCACACGACGCTCATGCGTGCGTCGCCAAAGCGCTGCAGGAGATAGATGAGATGAATGAGGCAGAAGAGGTCGTGCTCGAACCACAGCACGATCTCGCCGTTCTTCGGCGCCTGCGCGAGCATCTGCTCCTGCTCGATGAGTCCCGTGCGGACGCGCAAGAGGTCCTGGTTGTGCGCGTCGGCGATCGCACGCGCACGCGTCTCGATCCAGTCCGCGCCCGGCACGACGGGACCGGTGACGAGCGACTCGCGATACGCGACATGCTCGCCCGGAATCTGCGTGCGTTTCGCGACCATGAGCACGGAGTCGCCGTTGTGGATGTGAATCATGGACGCCACCGCAGTCCCAGCCACCAGTTCGTGTCGTGACGCGTCGGTCCGTCGAGGATGAACGCGACGCCGGCCGTGAGATCGAGTGCGGGGAGTTTCAGAATGGGATTGGGATCGAAGGCGAGCTCGTAGCGCGCGCCGGCGAGGGAGAGACGGGTCCCGCCGAGGTCGTGTCGCTGATAGAACGCGGTGAACGGCATCGACGGTACGCTCGTCTCGATCCGCCAGCCATCGTAATCCCGGCCGGAGAGAATCGCCACCGGAAGTGCGGGATCGAGCACGCGCCGCGCGTACGACGAGCGCGGCAGCACGGACGACGCGATGCCGCCGAGGGTGACGGTGCCGCCACCGTCGTGTTGATAGTCGACGCGCAAGAGACTGCGATAGCGCGCGGTCGCGAAGACGCGATAGTGGTCTTCATCGACGTCGACCCGGATCGCCTCGTACGTCTTGATCTGTCTGCGCGTGACGTACGCGGTGGCGAAGGCGAAGTCGTTGTAGCCGGCGTCGATGCCGACGCGCGACTGCGGGAAGTAACGATCCCAATGCGCGCGCAGCTCGATGCCGTTGTCGTCGTCCGCGTGAAACGCATGCGCGCCGAGGGCGATCGGCCAGCCGCGCCACATGCTGGCGAGTGCGGCGTCGCCGTGCGTGTCGGCGAGGAGGATCGTGTCGAGACGGCCGAGGACATCGCCGAGGCGCAGGCCGAGCTCGAGGGCGTTGTCACCGTCCGCGATGTGCCCGCCCAGGAAGTAAAAGAGTTCTTGCGGCGCGTGCGAGTGGAGCGCCGGCGTCCCC
>DATELS010000131.1:0-3060 GCA_035276365.1 Thermoanaerobaculia bacterium | reverse complement strand
CGGCGGCGCGGGACGCCGCCGCGCCAGCCGGCGTGGACGCCGGCGGTCCGCTGATGCGAGTTAGAACGTGTACGACAACCGCGTGTAGATGAACCGTCCGTTCATGCCGAATGGCGACTGGCTCGGATACGTAAAGATGCCGAAGTTTCCCTGCGGCGTGCCGGGGAAATTCTTGTCCGGCATCGCGTCGAAAAGATTCTCGCCGCCCACTGCCAGCGTGTACTGGCGCCAGCGATACGACACCTCGAGATCGGTCAGCCATGTCGCGCCGTACGTCTGATCGTCCTGCGGCAGCAGCGTGAAGCTGCAGAACTCACCGTAGCGGCTCTCGCGCAGCGTCGTGCTCAGCGCGCCGCTGCTCAGGTTCTGCATGAGGCGGATGTTGTCCTTCGGCTGTCCGCACTCCACGCGACGGCGCTCGATGCGATCGAACAAGACTTCCGAGAGTCCCGCGAGCTGCGCCGGCGTCGCGACCTCACCGACGATCTTCGTCTCGTTATTGCTGTACGCCGCGGACAGATCGAGGCGGCCGAAGCGTCCGAGCGAACGCTGATGATTGGCGACGAGATCGTAGCCGCGCGTCTCCGTGTCGACCGCATTCGTGAAGAAGCGCGCGCCCGTGACGCCGAACGGCTGAATGAGCGGCAGCACCTTCGCGCCGGTGAAGTTGCCGGAGAACACGATGCGGTCTTCGATGTCGATGTGGAAGTAGTCGGCGGTGAACTCGAGATTCGCCAGCGGCTCGAAGACGACGCCCGCGCTGTAGTTGCGCGACGTCTCCGGCTTCAGCGGCTCCGCGCCGAGCGCTTTCGCGATCGGGCTGCTCACCGGATACGTGCCGACTTCGAACGGCGCGAGCTGTCCCGTCGCGGGATCTCGCAGGAAGTTCGTACTTACCGCGGAGAAGTACGACTGGTTGAGCGACGGCGCGCGGAAGCCCGTGCTCGCCGAGCCGCGCAGGATGAGCTTGTCCATCGGCGAGAAGCGCGCCGTGACTTTGCCGTTGCTCGTCGTGCCGAAGTCGCTGTAGTCCTCGAAGCGTCCGGCGACGCCGAGGCGGAGCTTGGCGAGGACGTCGCCTTCGACGTCGACGTAAATCGCCTTGCTGTTGCGTCCGACGTTCACTTCGTTCGATGGACGGAATCCGGGGAACACCTGCGCACCCGCGGGCGCGCGATTGCCGAACTGGTCGGGCTTGCCGCCGTCGATGTACGAGTTCGGTTCTCCTGCATCGATCCGATACCCCTCGGTCCGATATTCGAGTCCCGCGGCGACGTTCAGCGGTCCCGCGAGGCTCGCGATCTTGTACTGCTTCGAGATGTCGAGGTTCGTCGAGAAGAGGCGGTCGCCGAGCGTGCCCGCGTAGAAACGCGTCTGATTGTTCGTCGGCCCGAGGGACGTGTTGAGCGAGTCGGTGACGAAGAAGTCGAACGTGTTGCGGCCGTAGCCGGCGCTGAGATCGTAGAACCACGACGCGAACGTGCCGCGCACGCCGCCGGTCAGCGAGTTGTCGGTCACCCTGGGCTGGATCAGCGGCAGGAACCCCTCCGGATAGATGGAAGGAATGTTCTGCGCCTGGAGGGCGCGGCGGAAGAAACCGCCGTGTGAGCCGTGGCGGTTGCTGTAGCCGCCGAACGCGTAGAAGAGCTGCTTGCCGTCTTTCGTCAGCGGCAGGTTGATGTTCGTGAAGAACATGAGGTCGCGCGCGTACGAGTCGCCCCAGTGATGGTTCGGCTGCGCGACCGTGTTGTGCCCCGCGTCGCCCGCCTTGATCTGATCGCGAGGATCGGGCGCGGCGCGATTGGTCTCGTAGCGATCGCGATACTCGGCGACGGCGAAGATCGCGCCGGGACCGAGCTTCCATCCGCCGCTGAGACTCGTGTCGATCATCTGTCCGTCGCCGTGCGTGGTCGCGCCGACTTTCGCGTCGAGCTTCATCGGCTGCGCGTCGGACTTGAGGACGAGGTTGATGACGCCGGCGATCGCGTCGGAGCCGTACTGCGCGGCCGCGCCGTCGCGGAGGATCTCGATGTTCTCGATCGCGGACGCGGGGATCGCGTTGAGATCGACGCCGCTCGAGCCGCGGCCGACGGAGTTGTTCGCGTTGACGAGCGCGCTCGCGTGACGACGCTTGCTGTTGACCATCACCAGCAGTTGATCGGGTCCGAGTCCGCGCAATGTCGCTGGTCGGACGGTGTCGGTGCCGTCGGTGATCGTCGGCCGCGGGAAGTTGAACGACGGCGCGATCTTCTGAATGATCTGGCTCGTCTCGGTCGAGGGCGCGGTGACGATCTGCTCCTGCGAGATGACGTCGACGGGAACCGCCTTCTCCTGCTCCGCGCCGATCGCGCGCGAGCCGACGGTGATCTCCTGGCCGAACGAGACGTGCAGCTCGAAGTTCTGCGTCGCGGAGCCGCTGCCGGCGTCGACGGTCGCGGTCTTCGTCTGGAAGCCGGCGAGCATCGCGGAGACGCGCACGCTGCCGTGATTGCCGGACGGCAACTCGAGCGTGTAGCGGCCGTCGGCGTCGGTGACCGCGGTGACGCCGAGGGCGTCCGCGGAGACGGTGACGCCGGGGAGCGCGGAGCCGTCAGGGAGGGTGACGCGTCCGCTGATGGACGCGGCGTGCGCCGCGAGCGGGAGCGTAGCGAGGAAAAGGAACCAAACGACACGACCGAGTCTCGGCATGCAGGATTTCCTTTCGCGCAACTTTTTCCGGAGTGAAGTCAGTATACCGCGCGTGAAACGCTTTGCTCCTTTCGGACACTATCGAGAAAAGGAGGGACTCCCCCATGGCCGTGAAGAAGGCACTCCAGAAGGCGATCAAGACGCAGAGGCAGACGAAGTCGGAGAAGGCGGCGCAACAGCGCGTGGAAAGCGGAATCGCACAGGCCGCGCGCGCGGCGGGAATCCCGCCGGTGCAGGTGCAGGCGCTGCAAAGCGCGAAGATCGATTACTACCTGCTCATCGACTTCGGCTTCACCGCGAACCAGCCGTTCGTGCCGAACAGCATCCAGTTCTACAGCAACGCCGGCTTCCTCTGCTCGAAGGTGGTCGACA
>DATELS010000130.1:0-3061 GCA_035276365.1 Thermoanaerobaculia bacterium | reverse complement strand
AGCGCCGCGACGCGAGTCGGCCGGCACAATGGACTCGTCGAGGCGATCGCGCTCGGGCGAGCGCGTATTGAGCACTTGTGAGCCGTGACCGGCGTAATAGAAAAATATAACGTCGTCTTCTGCGGCTTGCGCAACGAGGTGCTGTTGAATCGCGTTCAGAATGGCGTCGCGCGTCGCGGCCTGGTCATTGAGCATCAGAATATTTGCGCGATCGAAGCCGTAACGCTGCACGAGCAGGTCCTGGAAGAGCCGTGCGTCATTGACGGCGCCGGCGATGTTCGGCCAGTCGCGATTCGGTGCAGCGCTCTTCTGTGCAGCGAGACGCGATGCCGTGTAGTCATTGATGCCGATCAACAAAGCCCGACGTTCAGCGCGTAATGCGCTCGCATAGAGCAGGATCAACAATAGGCGTCGCATGATCTCACTCACACGGCGCGAGGCGGTTCACCTCGACCGGTGTGACTCCGCCGAATGCCCACCGCCGCCCGGAGCCGTCTTTGTACGCGACGCCGCGAAAGGCGCGGTCGCGGCAGAATTGCTGGACGCCGCCCAGATAAACGTCATAGGCGCCGGCGCCATAATGCATCGCCTCGATCATCGAGTCCTCGAGCACGATCGGGGTCTCAATGAACAGTACGGCACAGTCGCTGCCGGACGCGCTCGCCCGAATCTTCCAATTCGCCATGCGCGACTTCGCATAGAGCGCCGTGAATTTCGCCGCTGCGGTCATGCGCGCGTTCGTATGCTCCGCGGGCGGGCGCGGCGACTCGCAGGCCAGCGCAAACAGCACGACCAGTCCGATGCGGATTGTGTGCGCCATGAAAAACCTCCTTGCGCGTGAAACTGGGGTGCGGCGGTTTCGCGCCGCCGCACCCCAGCGCTTCAGCGAACGGGCGGGCAGAGGACGCGGTCGTACAGATCGCGTCCGATCTCCATCCGGATCCCGTTCAGGAGGTCCGACCACAGTGCGGTGGACGGGTGAATGTCCGCCCAGCCCACCTGCGCATACGTCGCATTTCCCGCCGCGCCCGCGATGGGCACGAGACGCGTCTCCGCGTCGGGCGGCGTGTCGATCAGGTCGTAATACGCCTCGAAGTGCTTGCCGACCTGCGGCGCGTCATTGGACGTCGACGCGGGCGGCACGAACGGCGGCAGATTGAGGATCGCCACTTCCACCTTGCCGTTCTCGTCCGGCGTGAGCGTCATGATGCGGCCGGTGCCGTTGTCGAACTTGTCCTCGACGATCTCCACGCTGTCGCCTTCGATCTCGACGTCAGCCGCCACCCACGTGGCCACGGCCTGACTGTAGGACGAGCTGCTGCCCGTGCCGTCGAGCCGCTTGAAATGCACGGGCGTCACGTCGCTGCCGATGCGTGCCACGGAGTACGTGTACAGCGTTCCATTGTGCAGGCGCAGACGCGCGGCGATGAGTCCCGGAGGCGGATCGTCGAGGATCGCCGGATCGAATTCGCACTCGCTGCAGACCTGCTGCAGATCGGCGACCCACGAAAAGTCCTCGCGTTCACTCGATGTAGTGGGAATGATGGCCGGCTGTCCATTGACCGTGCCGCGCGTGTCGTCGCGAATGACGAGCGAGGGCAGCGCGGGATCGCTGGAGCTGCCTTTAGCGAGCGAAAGCTCGGAGCCGGACAGCGCCCAGGCGCCGCCGCCCGCGACCGCCGCCTCGAGCGAGTCCTTGGCCGCGGTCGTGGATTGATCGCGGAAGAGGAAGGTGGCCACCTCTTCGTCGCGCTTCGGGCAGTCGCCCGTGCAATTGCCGGCGCGCGCGATCAGGAGCGGCTTGTGCGGCGCGAGGGCGCTGCCGTCGGACATGTGATAGTGCGAGCCGACATTGAGCAGCAGGACGTCGACCTGCTGGCCGTTCTCGCTGGGAACGAATGCAATGAGGCCGGAGAAGAGAATTCGCAGAATGAAACCACTCACGGTGTGTGTCTCCTTTAGTTGTTGTTCGCGGGCGTGTTTGGTGCGGCATGGCCGATCACCTGAAACGGCGCCCACGCGAAGACCGAGCTGAGCCCGGCGTTCGAGTTCCGGAGCAGGCCGGCTTGTGCGACTTGCATCGCCACCGCCGCGTCGCTGCTCTGCCGATAGGCACGGTGAAAAGACACCAGCAGCTCCTTCGCTGTGGCGTCTCCCACGTTCCATAGGCTGCCAATGACGGCCGGAACGCCCGCGGTGAGCAGCGGCCGCACGAGCGGCGCCACCCCCTCCGGGCCAACAGGAGATCCTCCCGCGCTGCTGCACGTCGACAGCACGAAGAGGCGTGTGTGATTCAGCTTCAATTGCGTGAGTAACGGCTCGGCGTCCAATACGCCGGAGTCGTCGTTCGTTTTCGCGAGCAGAATCATCGATCGCGACGGATTGCCGGTCGTGACGATGGCGTGCGCCGCGATGTGGACGATGTCCGCGTCGCGCGCGCGATCGAGCAGCGCGGCCACAGTGGCTTGTTCGCGGACGAGCGGCGCGTCGCGCGAGCCGTATTCTTTGGCGATCTCGCGCACTTCTTCTTCGGCGTGCGCGAGCGGCTCGAGGTCGCGCGCGAATGGCAGCGCGCGATCGAACGTCGGATTGCCCAACAGAAGAATGGATGGGTTACGCGGCGGCTGCAGGGCGCGGTTCTGCGCGAGTGAATAGAGATAGAGCGCCATGCTGCCCGCGACTTCAATGGGCGCCGTTTCAATGAGGTATTTCCGCGTGCTCGCGTCCTGCAATGCCGCGAAGGGCAGGCCGTGCATGGCGCCGTCCGGGATGAAGACGAGTCGGCGCGCACCCTTGCGCAAGACGGGCACAATGAGCCGCGCGTACGCGGCGCGCGTCGCCGACTCGAATTTCGTGATGTCGTTCGTGCGCGAGGATGCCTGGACGTCGCGCGTCCAGCGATCGATCTCCTTCCTCCCGACCTTCAGCGTCGTGACTTCGAAGCCGTCTCGCGAGATGGTCCAGACGTACGTCACATCGTCCAGCACGCAGTATTCGAGGACGAGCGTGCCTGCGGGCAAACTTCGCTGAATCTCTGCGACGTTCGATGGCGCGGTCGTGT